>CAZGLR010000117.1:829-10617 GCA_964526635.1 uncultured Ignavibacteriales bacterium
TCCTGACCATCCCAGCGACAAATATAATTGACCTTTTTTCCGCCGGCATACTGGAAGGATCCGACTGCATAGGCGTTTCCGTTGCCATCCAGAGCAATGTCGCCGACAGGGCCGACGGTCGCTCCATAACGGTAGGTTCCCTGACCCAGGGCGCGCCAGGCGGTATCGGCATCGGTCATCTGAAGAAGAAAGACATTGTTTACATTGGCACTGTCTGCGATGAAATCGAACAAACCCCCGATGGCCATCCCGCTCGAACCGGCGGATTCAATGACATGAACGATTCCATCGATCTCAATGGGTGACGCCTCCCACATCCCGGTGGTCTCCGTCCAGAGAGCAAGTGGCCCAACCTCCTGGGTTCCGGCCGAATCAAACTGACCGCCGACCCACCACTGTGTCGGAACATAAAAACGTGCAGATGCGGGATTTGAGGACGGAATTGTACCTGGGTTCCGGCCGAATCAAACTGACCGCCGACCCACCACTGTGTCGGAACATTATACCTGAAGGCATATACCGGGCCGTTCGGTCCACTCGGTGGATTGTCCCAGACACCCGCGGCATAATCAAAGACCGCAAGGTTTGAAACCGGGTCGCCGCCGGCTTCAGTGAATTCACCGCCGATCAGCATCCGGTCCGTTTGGGACGAGCGTTGAAGGGCATGAACCTCACCGTCGGTGCCACCATCGGGAATGGCCTGCCATTTCATATTTGTGACATCCATTCGCGCAATATTGCTGGAAACCGAGGGTCCGGCCTTGCTGAATTGGCCGCCGACATAAAGTATAGGATCTCCATCTACCAGTATATAGCTGATGGAATTGACGCTCCCCGTGAAGGCCCCGTCGGGATCGAGTAATGTGGCCGGAGCTATAAATCCATCAAAGGGATCCCAGATAACGAAACCATTGACCTGAAGCGAGCCGACATGGCTGAATTCACCACCGATACACAGTTGACCGTCAATCCATTCGACGACATTGACCGGACCGTTGAATCCGTCTGATGTATCGCCGGTCAATGTTTCCCAATGCCCGTCATCGAAGATAGCCAGGTGTCGCAGTGTATTTCCCGATTGCACGAATTCAAATTCACCCGCCACAACCAGGCCGAATATATAGTTGGTTTCCAGTTCGAAGTCCCGGACTTCAGCCCCGGAGCCAACCGTGCCCTGCTCGAGAATTTCATACTTTTCAAGCGATTTATTCCAGATAACCATCTGATCGACCGATGCGACATTGCCCGGCAATGATGAAAAATCTCCCCCGATGAACAGTTCATGCTGATACTTGAACATGGCTTTGACAACACCATCGACACCCGGGGCATTAAAGCCACTCGCCCAGAGGCTGTCGACAGTATCAATATCAAGCGGCCTGCTTTGTGCAGGGGATACGACGAAGAAAACGCTGAAAAGACAGGCAAATAAAACCCATGGTGAAGCAATGACATAGCGACGACGCATAACAATATCCTTTGCTACAGTGATGATGAATTTGTGATGTCGGGCTTAATCGCGATGATTGTACTGAAGCGGGAAGTCCCCCGGAATGTACTACGCGATTTCAATTTCAAGGCTGCGCATGAACCCTGTCAAAACAATAGATACGACCCGGTAGCCAAGCATATTGGGTAGTATTTATCCATAATTGTATTTTACGTGGGTTTACAATGTGCCGGATGCTCCGATCTAATGGATCGTAAATAGACTTTTTACCGAAACTCAACGGAAATTTCGTAAGTTAAATAATAAACCCACGCGGTCGGATGACATCGGGTGCCGTATGGCATACCCCGAGCATAAGGACTGCAATCGACCTATCAACCGGATCGGGGCATCGGGGATTTATGCATCAATGATCGCAACCGATTGTTATGGCCGGGGCAGCCGGCCCGCTGGGAGGTCGATGATAACTCCAGAGATTGATGTAACCGTACGATGGGCGGCAGGACGCCGCCCCTATACCACCAGATTCGATTTTTCATCCCGAAATCCGCTGTCACTCGTAGTGGCCGGGTCTATGGCCACGATAACGGTGGCGCCAAACATAGAGTCCGCCCTCGAGCACCGCAGTCCCACCCGGGGGGACATCCTATCACCCGATCAGTTTTTCCGCTTCGGCGCGATGCGGGGTGCCCAGGCCCAAATCCAGCGCTTTTTGCAGTTCTTCTCTGGCTTTGGCGTCATCGCCCAGGAGGTGCAGGGCTTTGCCATAGTAGAAGCGGTACTCGGCATCCTCGGGAAACAGCAGGGTGCCCCGATAGAAATTCTGCATGGCCAGTCGGTATTTCTCGCGGGCCAGGAAGGTCTTGCCCAGCAACATAAAGCCAGGCCGTTGTCCGGCGAAATAGCGATGCGCGGCCATAGCCAGCCCCTCGGCTCGCAGCGGGGCGGGCGTTTCCTTAATCAAGTTCATCGTGACATAATAATAGGGCCAGGGCGACGTACTTTTATGCTCGATGGCGCCCTGAAAGGCGGCCACAGCGCTGTCGTCCTTGCCCTCTTCCAGGAGAGCAAGGCCCTGCAGTTCAAAGCCGATTGCAGAGGTGGAGTCGATTTCGATAATCTTCTCCGACAAATCCCGGACAGTTGAGGAGTGACCATGGTCAAGTTCGAATCGGCCAAGTTGATAATAAGCACGGATATCGTCGGGATAATTTTTAATCAAGTCGGTGTAGATCTTTCGGGCTTCTTCAATTTTGCCATCATCAGCCAGGTAAGTGGCCCATTGTGCCGCGTAGGGCAGGAACATCGGAGCCTGCTCAAACAACTGCTGGGAATATTTACGAGCGTCGTCAAGACGGCCGGCGTCGGCAGAGATGTCGTGATAGTATTCAAGGACAGTGTAATCGTTTTTGAGCATCCATGGCAGCACCTGATACAAAGAATCGGCCTTGTCGGGGTCTTTCGCCTGATGGACCATGTCAACCATCGTCAGATACCATTCTCGCTGAGGCATATAGGCTTGCAGCAGGGTATCATATAGTTCCCAGGCACGGTCATAATCGGCCTGCTGTTTGAAATAGAGGGCCGCCCCCGCCATCCAGGCCTTGTCGTCGATATACTGGCTAAGGGCTTTGGTGATCATGGCCTTGGCCGAATCGGCGCCATCGGGATACGATGATGCAATTGTTGCCCAGATAAAGTAGAAATCAGCATCCCTGGCGACATCGACACCGGCTTCCTGCATAACAGTTCGCGCCATGGTCGGCTGGCCGCTGAAGAGGTATTGCATGCAGCTATTTTGTACCAGACTGTTGGTATAGGTTTTCGGGAAATTCTCGATAGCGCTCATTGAATAGGCCGTCTGGTACATGGCGGCGGCGGCATCATGGCGATCGAAGGCGGCGTGCATATCAGCCTGCTGTTCATAGAGCCCCGGGGTATGCTGTCCGGTGCCAAAAATTTTGAAGAAGTTGGTTTCGGCGACAATCTCATTACCGAGTTTGAAATGACACCAGGCGGCTAACTGGAAAGCGGGGCCGAATTCTGGAATGCGCTCGATCAGTGATTCTGCCGTAGCCAGCGCTTCCCGCAGCCGGCGGGTATGATACAGCTGCCAGCCAAGTTCGAGTTCGGCCAGGATGTTGTCGCGGCCGATGTGTACGGCGGAGCGGGCATCGTCGATAGCCTTTTCGTACTGGCTGAGAAAATGGTATAACTCAGCCCGATACAAATACTGTTCGACTGTGCGGCAGTTGATTTCCTCAAGACGGTCGGCGGCGGATCTGCTTTTTCCCGGATCAAAAGATTTAACATCAATCTCGGCCTCGAGTAAAGCCAATGTGGCCGGATCGGCCTCGGCGACTTTGGCGTAACCCATATGGACGGCCGCGCTGTCGAGATCGCCGTCGATGATCGCCATCCGGGTACGGAAAACATGCGGTTCGACCATCTCAGGATATTTAAACAGGGTAAAATCGATCATCTGGCGGGCGTCTTCGAGTTGATCATGGCGCAGGGCCAGTCGAATGTAGTCAAACGCGGCCTGATGGAATGACTGATCACGATTGACGACATCGGTATACTGGTTGAGGGCCGTTCGATACCGTCCGGCGAACTCATGCTCCAGTCCCCGGTAGTAGATGGTTCGGGGGGTTGAGCTGTCGCCGCCGGTCGTATCGGCTATCAGTGTCCGGGCTTTTTCCCAGTCGCCATGGACAAATGCCCGCCGCACGGGATCAAGGTCGGTATCGGTTGGCGTTGTGGCGCAGCCGGTAAAAGAAACCCCGATAAGAAGTATAAGTGCCTGAACGATTGTCGTCACCATTTTCATGTATTATCTCCCAAACTGATTATTGGATAGGGTACATGTTGTTTTACGTCTGGAATGTACAAGAAAATGTTCGCAAAGCAAATAATATGCGCAAAGAGAAAATTAGTTTTGTATAACGAAAAATGGAGCCTTATATTTTCAGTATATGCGTACTCTGAAAGCTGAAGACCTGGTGAAAACATACAGCCGCCGCCGGGTGGTTAATGGCGTTTCGATCGACGTCCAGCCGGGCGAAGTAGTCGGTCTGCTGGGTCCCAATGGCGCCGGTAAGACGACGACATTTTATATGATAATGGGTTTTATCAAACCCCGCTCGGGCGAAGTTTTTCTCGGCGAGCGCCGTCTGACCAGGTACCCCATGTACAAACGGGCCCGTCAGGGGATCGGGTATCTGGCCCAGGAAAGTTCGGTGTTTCGCAAGTTATCGGTTGAGGATAACATCATGGCTATTCTGCAATTTCAAAGGCTGCCGCGAAAAGACCGGAAAGCGCGGCTGGAAGAATTGCTGGATGAACTTGATATCAAGCATTTGCGGAAGTCGAAGGCGTATACACTTTCGGGTGGAGAACGGCGCCGTTTGGAGATTACCCGGGCGCTGGCCACGGAACCATCGTATCTCCTCCTGGATGAGCCCTTTGCCGGCATCGATCCGATTGCGGTCGAGGATATCCAGCAGATAGTTATGCGTCTGACTGAAAAGGGGTTGGGTATTTTAATTACCGATCATAATGTTCGGGAGACACTATCCATCTGCAATCGTGCGTATATTATGTGTGACGGCAAAATTTTGACGTCGGGAAACTCGGATTTTCTGGTCAATGATCCCGATGCCCGGAGAATCTACCTTGGCGAAAAGTTCAGACTTAATTGAGGTCAGGCTGTGCTAAGTTTGCACTTTGATTTATCTTTGCTGAGAATGGGTCGATAATAAAGATAGAAGGACTGACATTTGAACGGAATATGTTAATTCGCAACAGGTTATCAGTATGAGACAAGGCTTAGGTTTACGACAGATTCAGACCCTCAAGCTGGCGCCGCAGTTGATTCAGTCATTGAAGATGCTGCAAATGCCGCTGTTAAAGCTGGAGCAGACTCTGCGCCAGGAATTGGCGACCAATCCGCTGTTGGAAGAGGCCGAGGAATTCGAAGCCGAACAGGATATGGAACTGGAAGCGCCCGGCGATTCTGATTCCGATGGCGACAGCGACAATAAATTCGATGATATCGAATGGGACCAGTTCTTCGATGAGGACGACAATTACGGCTACAAGGTCAACGAAACGAGATCGGAGAGGGAAGATGGTTTTCTGGCGACAGCGTCGTCGGAGCTGACGCTGTATGATCATCTCCATGAGCAGTTGTCGTTTCTCAGGTTATCACCGGAAGAGCATAAAATCGGCGAGTACATTTTAGGCAATATTAATCCCAGTGGGTATCTCGTTGTTTCGGCGGCCGAGATGGCCGAAGAAATAAAACTTCCACGGCAAAACGTCGAAGCCGTGCTGGAAATGATCCGCGGATTCGATCCGGTTGGTGTTGGTTCCCGTGATTTGCGCGAGTCCTTGTTGCGGCAGCTCGAGGAAAAGGAGTTAAAGGAGAGTCTGGCGTATCGAATTGTCAAAGATCATCTGTATGATTTAGAGAGAAAATCGATTTTACAGATTTCCAAGATGATGGGCGTGCCGTTTGAAAAGGCTCAAGCATCTATGGATGTCATCAAATCATTGTCGCCGACGCCGGCTCACGGCCGTTTTGAAAGCGGTGCTTCCACCATTATCCCTGATTTGATTGTCGAACGTATCGGTGATGATTTCGTGGTATTTCATAATGACCGGAGTATTCCCAGGTTGCGGATCAATCCGGCCTATCGGTCCCTGGCCCGTCGTGGTAAGGGAGCATCGTCGCCTGATACCAAAAAGTATATCAGCCAGAAACTGGAGCAGGCTCGCTGGTTGATTAACTCCATCAATCAACGCCGGAATACAATGGTGCGGGTCATGGAATCGGTTATCGACCGACAGCGGGACTTTTTCGAGCGGGGCACCGAGTTTCTCAAGCCGCTTATCATGGAAGATATCGCACGCATTGTCGACATGAATGTGGCGACTATCTCGCGTGTTTCCAATGGCAAGTATGTGCAGACACCCCATGGTGTTTTTGAAATCAAATATTTTTTCAATACCGGCATATCCAAGACCGATGGCGGCGAGTTATCGAAGCGTCATGTTAAGCGTCAGATCGAAGAAATCATCGCCGGCGAAAACCCCGAGAAGCCGTATTCCGACCAGGAAATCTATCGGCGGCTCAAGGATGATGGTATTCAAATGGCGCGCCGTACGGTCACCAAGTACCGTGAAGAATTAAAAATTCTCCCGGCCCGATTCCGGCGCCGCACGGTTTAACCCGTATGTCAGCGGGTACTATTCAGACAAAAACTATTGATAATAGGCGCAGGCTGTGGTATCTTATACTATCTATGGCAGATTGTCATTATTTCAGGGGGGCAATTTCCGGATATCGTGAATCAGCGAAAGGGAGGACATGGATAGGAACCTGGCTCTCGAACTTGTACGCGTAACAGAAGCTGCAGCACTTTCCGCCGCGCAATGGGTAGGGAAAGGTAGCGGTAAATCGGCCGATCAGGCCGCGGTCGACTCCATGCGCAAGGCAATCAATACAATCCATTTCAGCGGGACGGTAGTCATCGGTGAGGGCGAACGCGATGAAGCTCCGATGCTGTATATCGGGGAAGAAGTTGGCGATGGCGATCCGACCGAAGTTGATATTGCGTTGGATCCGCTCGAATGCACTGATTCGGTGGCCTATGGCCGTTCCCAGGCCCTGGCCGTGATTGCCCTGGCTCCGAAGGGATGCTTTCTGCATGCCCCCGATACGTACATGGAAAAAATCGCGGTCGGCAAAAAGGCTGCGAACGCCATTGATCTTGAAAAATCAGTCGAGCAGAACGTATATGATGTGGCCGATGCGCTTGATATGAACGTGGAGAATCTCACAGTCGTAATCCTTGATCGTGATCGGCACCGTGAGTTGATCAAGAAAGTGCGCGCGACCGGCGCCCGGATCAATATGATTACCGATGGCGACGTTGGCGCGGCGATTGCAACCTGTATGCCGGATTCGGGGATCAATATGCTGATCGGTACCGGAGGGGCGCCCGAGGGTGTTTTAGCCGCCGCCGCTCTGCGCTGTCTGCAGGGTGGGATGAAGGGCCGGCTGGCCTTTCGCAGCAAGGAAGAGCAGGCGCGGGCCAAAGATATGGGCTGCGTCGATCCTGATCGAGTTTATGATCTGACCGAGCTGGCCCGGGGAAATCAGGTCATGTTCAGCGCTACTGGTGTAACCAACGGCGACATGTTGCGAGGTGTCCGCTTCTTTCCCGGTGGCGCGGTAACCCATTCGGTGGTTTTACGCGTAAAATCAGGTACGCGCCGATACATCGAAACACATCATTATTTTGATCGTAAACCGAGTTACTAATTCGTAACGGGTGATACCATGAAGGAGGTATGTGATGAATACGAAAATAACCGCCCGGCATTTCGAATTAACCGATGAAATCAAGAGCCTCGCCAATGAAAACTTTGATGGTCTCAGTCGATATTTCGACAGTATTATATCTTCACATTTGATTCTCAACGTGGAAAAACACCGTCAAAATGCAGAATTGCAGATAAAGGTCTACGGTCAAACCCTGCGCGCTTCCGAAGAATCCGATGATATGTACGTGTCGATCGAATCGGTGTTCGATAAAGCCCGCGGTCAGCTCAAAAAATACAAGGGCAAGCTCAAACTGAAAAAGCCAAACAAAATCACCTCGATTGCCGATGAGAAGACTAAACCGGAAACCGATGTCGATGCCGTGGATTTTTAGGAGCCCGAGGCTGTGCCCGATCTGACAGTTGAAATCGCCTACAAGGATCGCAAGGATTATTTAATGCTGACCCTTCTCAATTCCGAGGAGGGTTTGCGAAAACGGATTACCGGCGCCGAAACTCACCGTCCGGGTCTTGCCCTCGGCGGTTTTTTGGAGCGCTTCCCGCATAAACGAACCCAGGTGCTCGGGCAGACCGAGATGGCCTACATTTTCAGTCTGAGCAAGGAACGACTGGTCGAAGTCCTCGAAAAAATGTTCGCCTACGATATGCCGTGGATTTTGATATCCAAAGGCATCACCCCCCCCTCCGAATTATTGGCGATGGCTGATCGCAAGAAGACCGCGGTCTTTGTCTCACGCCTGTCAACCACCGAATTGATCGCCCGTCTTTCGGCCTTTCTGGATAACTACTTCGCCCCGACCATCACAGTTCATGGCACCCTGGTCGATGTCTATGGCGTCGGTTTGCTGTATACCGGCAAATCAGGCGTGGGTAAATCCGAATGTGCCCTGGATTTGATCGAGCGCGGACATCGCCTGGTGGCCGATGATGTCATCAAAATCACCAGGAAATCATCGAATTATATCGTGGGATCATCATCGGAACTGCTCGGCCAGCACATGGAAGTGCGGGGTATCGGGATTATCGATACCGAGGCGCTTTTTGGTATCCGGGCGATCCGCCTGCAAAAACGCATTGAAGTCGAAGTAAGGCTGCAGTACTGGGAAGAAACCGCCAATTACGAACGGCTCGGAATTGAAGACAAATATACGACAATATTGGGCGTGGAGATACCACTGGTGACTATCCCGGTTTCCCCGGGCAAAAATATTACCGTTATCTCCGAAGTTATTGCAATGAACCATATGCTCAAAGTCTATGGTGAACATTCGGCGCAGGATTTATCGCGGCGCTTGACCGAGCGCCTGGCCCGGGCATCCAATATTCAGGATTATCTCGAATCAGATTATGAGTGATGAAGGTTTAACCCGAAATGCTCATTGGCAATCGGAATCTCCTTTTCTAAACACCATGATACATGACTTTTCAATTCTTTGGCTTTGGCGATAATCCGCAAGCTATGGGGCAGCCAGCAATATCACTCACCCTAAACTCCGGTAGAATTTGATATCAGGGTCAGGATGCGCTACCCCGATAAACTCAGAACCCGTTGTAAAATAATCGCTTAGCCTGTCCGCCCCGTGTATGTCCCCGTGATTAATACTCCAACTGCTGTAGAGAATTTTCGTTTCCGATTGACCTTTCCCGGTTAATTTATTAAAGTAGCTGCGATAATACTTAATTGCAGGAGAACTCGTGACTGACGCCGAAAAACAAGCCCGTATCTTCAAAGTGCTGTCGGTTGAAACCCGTGTTCGGATACTGAAGCTGTTGAAAGAACGGGCGCTTTGTGTCAATGCTCTCGCCCGCGTTTTGGAGATAACTCCGGCGGCGGTTTCCCAGCATCTTCGCATTTTGCGCAATGCTGACGCGGTCATTGCTGACAAGCGGGGCTATTTCGTTCACTACCGGGCAAACAACAAGACTCTGGCGAAGTGGGCTAAACTGTCTACGGATCTTCTGGAATCGGATGAGTAAGAACCGTTCGGAT
>CAZGLR010000118.1:0-10491 GCA_964526635.1 uncultured Ignavibacteriales bacterium
ATTCGATCGGGGAGTTATACTTGCGCTGGACCGGATCGGATAACCGCCAGATGAGAAGCCCAAAAGCCCCCAACGCGGACAGAATCATACCTATATACCCGCTGGCGATTGTCAGATAATGCAGGATGACGCCAACCGTCCCGGCCGAGGCTGAAATCTCAATACCGGCAAGATTTAGTATCGCGCCTACAATCAGGAGTACCAGCCAGCCAATCGAGACATACAATCCGAAATGGAAAGGAAACGAAGATGTCCAGACGCGGCGATTATGATTGTAGACGCCCTTGAGGAGAATAATCTCTTCGGCCATTTCCTTGAATTCATTGAACATGTCGGTTTGACGTTTTTTGGTCCACCAGTCCAGTTCTTCGAGGTATGATCCGCCATACTCGGCCCGGCCCTTTTCATGCGGTACAGGGTAGAGCTCCCAGCGCATGGATTCAGGGGCGGTGGCATAGCGCAGGGCCTTAACGATTATCGCAATCAGGCCCGTGACAATACAAATCAGGGTGAAATAGGATACCGCCGGCATTACATCAACTCCTTCTATCGCTGTGTTCTACAGAATTATCCGTTTTTGCTTCGGTGCACACATTAACATGCTGGTCGCCTGATTGCCGGATCATATGCTCGATAAACAAATAGGGATTATGAGGATTTTCCGCTTTGATCCGTTCCATCCAGGATTTATCAATCAATTCAGCCAGGGTGAATTCATCGAGTACTTCCTGCATTTTCTGGGTTACCAGCGCCCAGATAGTCCGCGTTTCGCAGCCTTCGGCGTTCATACAGAGACCGGGATTCACAACACAATCAGTGGCGAAAATCGGTCCCTGGGAGGCCGCAATTATTTGTCTCAGGGTAATATTTTCAGGCGCTCGCGATAACATATAGCCACCGTTTTTGCCCGAAACACCGACTATAAGACCATTATCGCGCAGAGCAATAGCCAGTTGTCCAAGATACTTGATAGACAAACCGGTGATTTTGGCAATACGCTTGAGCTGAACCAATGGCTCTGTCTGTTGCAGACGGGCCAGCTCAACCATGATGCGGAGACCGTAGCGTGCGCGCGTTGAAAACTTCATCTACCGACCTCTTCAGTTCCTAAAACCTACTAAAATGATAGGTTTATTGGGCAGACCTGTCAAGTGAATTCTTTCACAAAAATATCGACTTTTCATTAGACTATATCGGACTATATATGTCTGATATTTAGTTGTTTATGCCGCCTAATCCACAGGGGAATAAGGAGAATTTCGCGCGAGTTATGCCTAATTTGTTTAACAACTTTTGTTTAGCCCCAATTTTACCCATGTATGGCATAAATCATCAATGGTCCGATATCGAGCTGCCGTATAGTAAGTACAGCAAGACATACTCATCAGAAAACACTAAAAGGTATCTCTGGGTTATGTGGTCATTTACTCTGCCGAGGAAACTGTCACTGGCGGTGGCAATAATTCTTACTTTGGCCCCGTTAGTGGTCATTGCCCGATCGGCCAATCCTCCCGATGCCCGAACCGGTGCTCCCGGCGAGGGCTTGTGCACCCAATGCCATAACTCGTTTCCAGCCAACAGCGGCAATGGTACCCTGGTGATTACCGGAACTCCCATCGAGTACAGCGATGGCGTAACCTATACGGTGACTGTCACTCTCGAAGATCCCGGTCAGCAGCAGTGGGGTTATGAATTGACTGCCGTCACCGAAGGCGGCGAGGGCGCCGGATCGTTTACTATTACTGATTTGATCAATACCCAGCTCTCTGATAATGCCGCCCCGGGCAGGGATTATGTCAAACAGACACTGACCGGTACGTACGATGGTATCGCTGATGGTCCTGTATCGTGGAATGTTGACTGGACAGCGCCTTCGATCGACGCCGGTATCGTTACGTTCTATGCCTCCGGTAATGCCGCTGATGGCAACGGCAACAGCAGCGGTGATTATGTCTATACAGCCAGTGCCATATCCGATCCCGAACCTGCGCCATTTGTTTGCGGGGATCCAAATGCTGACGGTGATATCAATATTGGCGATGGCGTCTATATTATAAACTATGTCTTCAAAGGGGGACCGGCGCCGCAGCCTCTGGAATCCGGTGATGCCACCTGCGATGGCAATGTCAATGTCGGCGATGGCGTCTATATCGTCAATTTTATCTTCAGCGGTGGTCCGGCGCCATGCACGAATTGCCCGTAAGATGGTATGGGCCGTCTGAGGTCGTTCTGCATTCAGGCCGGCAATTTCTAAAAATGTAATGGATTACTGCACCCAGCGTCCGAGTGCGGTATCGAGTTCTCATCTGGCGGGCGAGAGGAACGCCGCGGCGCTGTCAATCGGCAATTTATCAAGATCTACCATCTTATTGGCCTGGCGCATTTGTTCATTGGTTATACTCTCCAATAACTTACGCAGATGTTGTCTGAGTGCCGGCCGTTCAGCGGCTTCGGGGGAGAGTAACAAGACGGCATCATATGGCGGAAACGCCTGCCGGGTATCCTCGAGGACAATCAGATCATAGGCAATAATGCGACCGTCGGTGGAAAACGCGGTAATGACGTCGCATTGCCCCCCGGCAACAGCGCTGTACATCAGGGTCGGATCGACAGTCAGCATCTTTTTGAATGTAAGGTTATACGTATTTTGCAGCTTTCGCCATTCGGGCCGTGAAAAGAATTCGTAATCGCTTCCGATAGTCAGCGTGTGGGCGATGGCGGCGAGATCATCGATAGTGCTGACCCTCAGGCTTTCCGCCATAGGGCGCCGCAGCGCCAGCGCATAGGCATTTTCAAAACCCAGTGTTCCCAGACAATAAATATTTCTCTCGCGTTTGAGCCAGGCCGACATGGTATCCAGGACGATTAGTCTGTCAGGGATCTCGTCGCGTTTCATGGCATTGGCCCAGATAGTACCGGAATAATCGACATAGCAATCAACCGAGTTATTGGCCAAAGCCTCAAACAGGATGATCGATCCCATACCCTCGCGCTTGTCAGTAATAAAGCCACCTTCAGCGAGAGCATCGGCAATGACTTCTGCGAGAATATACTGCTCGGTAAACGTTTTGGCGCCGACGACGATGGTTGTGTCGCGCTGGCTTGAAAACGATCCGGCAATAACAGGCGAGAGCCCGAGGCCGAATAAGAAAACGACCAGGCTGCCGGAGATGATGCCGAGTATCCGGTTGCGCTTTTCGGCAGCGATTTCAACGAGACGGATAATTTGATCGATAATAATCGCCAGCGAGGCGGCGGCAATGCAGCCGATAAGAACCGCAGTAATATTCTGGGTCTGCAGACCGCTGAAAATATAATTGCCCAAACTGGTGGCACCAACCGGTGTGGCCAGAGTGGCGGTGCCTACTACCCAGACCGTGGCGGTGCGGATACCGGCGATAATCACCGGCAGGGCCAGGGGTAATTCGATACGGAATAACATCTGGGTGTCGGTCATACCGATACCACGGGCGGCCTCTTTGATAGCATCATCGACACCCAGGATACCGGTGACTGTATTGCGCAGAATCGGCAGGAATGAATAGAGAATGAGAGCAATAATAGCCGGGACAAAGCCAATAGTGCCCAGAAGCGGAACCATGAGGGCCAAAAGGGCGATGCCGGGAATGGTCTGCAATATCCCGGCGATCGTCAAAACGGGCCATTGCAGGCTTCTAACTCTTGTTATTGCCGCACCCAGCGGCAAACAAACGATGATACCGGTTGCCATGGCGACCGTTGTCAGCAGCAGATGCCGTCCCAGATACTGCGGCAGCAGCGCCAGTTGTTCGGCCACGGTTTCATTCATGGCGCTTCAGTGCCTCCAGCCGGTCAGCATGTTCGACAGGGCCTTTGAGCAGCCGGGCGACATAGGCATGCCCCGGGTCGGCCAGTAGTTTTTGGGGCGTGTTGAGCGCCACGATTTTACCGGATTCCATGACAGCGATGCGATCGGCCAAAAGCAATGCTTCCATCATATCGTGCGTGACCATAACTACAGTCAGGTCGAGCTTCTTTTGCAGGCTGAGAAATTCCTCCTGAAGCGCGTCGCGGGTGATAGGATCAAGGGCGCCAAAGGGTTCATCGAGCAGCATGATTTTCGGTCGGGCGGCCAATGCGCGGGCTACACCAATACGCTGGCCCTGTCCGCCGGATAGCTGCCAGGGATATCGTTCGCGAATGCCGGCCTTACCGAGGCCGACCAGATCGAGCAGTTCCTCGACGCGACTTGCGATCCGTTTCTTGTCCCAGCCCAGAAGCGAGGGCACCGCCGCGATATTTTCGGCGATAGTCATATGCGGGAAAAGCCCGATTTCCTGAAAGACATATCCGATGCTGCGACGCAATGATACCGGATTCATAGCCGCAGTGTTTCGACTATCGATCTCGACCTTCCCGGAAGTCGGTTCGATCAGCCGATTGATCATCTTGAGTGTGGTCGTCTTACCGCAGCCGGATTCACCCAGCAGAATCAGGAATTCGCCACCGGCAACAGTCAAAGAAATCGTATCAACGGCCGGGAGAGTGTCTGCCGAATATTGTTTGGTTAGCTTAGATAGTTTGATCATCAATCTGTCACTATAGGCAAAATTCCCGGACGAACCAACAGATTTCTCAGGGGATGATTGCGCCTATGGTCTCAAATTACCGATACCGCCATCAATGGCGATCTTCTGGCCGGTGATCCATGAGCTGCCGTCGGACAGCAAAAACGTCGCGGCGGCGGCGATATCATCGGGTTGGCCAAAGCGTTTCAATGGATGCCGTCCGGCGGCGCCATCTCGCAGTTTCTCGCTCCCCAGCAGTCGTTCGGCCAGCGGTGTTTCGGTTAGCGATGGCGCAACGACATTAACACGGATGCCCGATGCCGCAAATTCGGCAGCCAGAGAAAGCGCCAGACCCTCCACTGCAGCTTTGGCCGAGGCGACTGAGGCGTGGAAGTTCATTCCGGTTGTGGCGGCAACACTGCTGAAGAGAACGATCGATGATGATTGAGTCTTTTTCAGTTTCCCGATACATTCACGTATTACGCGGACAGCACCGAGGACATTAATCTGGTAATCAGTTTGGAAATCGGTATCGGTCAAGCGGGTAAACGGTTTCAATAGGATTGTCCCGGGGCAATACGCCAAGCCATGAATATGGTCCGGCAAGAAGTCAGCAAGAGTGGATAGATCATCGGAAGTAACATCGAGGGAGATGTGTGAAACTCGATCAGCCAGACCGGGATCGGCGGCGGTGCGGGATACAGTAAATACAGTCCCGCCGGCGTCGACGATTGATTTGGCCAGAGCCAAACCTATCCCGGAATTGCCGCCAATAATGACGACGTTCTTGTTTGTGAAATCCATACAGACCTTTCCTGTATCTGCTATTTCGTATAACCGGCTAATTCGAAAATAGTTTTGAGAAAAGCAGGTTAGAAGAGAAATAGCGATGCAATAACAACGGACCTCAGGCTCCATAGGATAACCCGGATCCAGTTGGTGGCAACCAGCGAGCGGGTCGAAATATGATCAAAACCGTTGGCCAGTTTGCGATGCAAAGGAACCTGAATAGCGAAGGTAGAAATCCAGATTATAATAACCAGAATCAGTCCGATCCATAACAGGAATAGCGGTACCGAATCCGGGGGATACAAAACCAGCATAACAGCGGTGATTAATTCGGCAAGCATGGGTGGAATCACGACAAAGCCGGTCAATCGCTGATGATCTGCCATATATTCAATGAAGTGTTCCTGCCCGATCTTGAGGAGCAATGGATAATGGACTACCGCAACGAACCAGATGATTCCGGTCATCAGCAGTGTTGCCAGGGCATGTAGGATCAATATCATCGGCATTTATATCCACCTCACCAGTTGATCCTTCAGTACCGCAAATTCCAGGAACAACTTTTCCCGTGATCCGTTTATGAGATAACATCTCTAACTATGGATAAAGCGAAAATGATCCCGAGAACTTCCGATTGTGTGATAATCGGCGCCGGCATGGCCGGTCTGAGTGCGGCTCGTGAATTGCACCGCGAGGGTATAAAAACAGTTTTGCTTGATAAGGGCAGGAACCCGGGCGGGCGCATGGCGTCGCGGTATATCGATGATGTCGTCTTAAATCATGGTGCTCAGTCCATTACAGCAACAGATGATGACTTCAGGCGAATAATTCAGGAGGCAGTCGATGAGAAACTTCTGACTGCCGGGCAGACTGAGCCGGAAGCGGGATTGCAGAAGTTTGTCCCGACCGGGGGGATCCGTGAGTTTGCCATGTTTGTCGGGTCCGGGACCATGGTTTTCACAGATACCAGGGTAACTGAAATGGCTGTTGACGATAATCAGTGGGTATTGTCAACCGAAAAGGGAGAGCAGATTCAGGCGCCGCTTCTGGTTTTGACCATGCCGGTACCGCAGGTGCTGGAGTTGTTTCACGAGAGTTCGCGGGATATTGAAAAAGCCGTTAGTGCTGACCTGCGACGAGTTGTCTACCGGAGATGTATTGCACTTTTGGCGATTTATGATTCGAAAGCGGTCTCCCTGATGCCCGGGGAACTGGAAAGTGATCATCCGGGAGTCGAGCGAATTGTTGTAACGAAAAAGCCTCAGCATGATCAAGTCAGCGGGGTAGTTATTCATTCCACCGACAGCGAAGCCCAAACATTATGGGACGAGGAGAAGGCTTCTATCATTGACCGTCTCCTCGCCCCGATATTGGTGCAGACACGGGTTGCGCCTGCTATTTGTCAGGTGCATCGCTGGCGCTACAGCCAGGTCGAAACGCCGCTGGGTATCGCCTGCCAGATAATCTCCATGCCCTTACCGCTGGCAATCGCCGGCGATGCCTTCGGGCAGGGTTCCTGCGGAATTGAACGGGCGTTTTGCTCCGGCCGCGCTGCCGGGCGCCGTATTATTGGCGAGTTGGCGTCGTGAGTCAGACTAAAACGCCTTCACCTCTTCTGCTGCTATGTAGCCCTGCTTGCCGCCTATTAGTCTGATTTTGTACCAGCCGCTGAGCGGCTCAATCACTTCAAATTGGACCTTGCCGGGTACCCGCGCTACGACAGTGGATGACGTGCTGGGCTCGGAGAACACCGGGATTCGATCGCCGGTATGTCCGCGAACCTCGATCTTGTCGGCAGTCAGACTCGAATTATTGGCTGCTGCCTCGAAATCGTGGGGAATGATCGCCATGCCCAGGTCCTGGTAAAAAGGTACCAGATTAACGCGCGAGGCAATGCGTTCGGCGGCTCTAACATATAACGTCTCATCGGATCGCAGCATCACGGCGCCATCGTACATTTCCTTGGCTTTTTCAAAGCTGCCGGCGACTTCATACAAAACCCCCATATTATAGAGATACTTGGGATTGTATGGGTCTGATTCGAACAGCTCATTATAGATGGCATAGGCTTTGTCGATATGCAGATCCTGGGCGGCCTCGGCAGCGTCTTTGCCCTTGTCCTTATGCTCATTGACTTTGATCTTTTCAAGTTCAATGGAGTTGACGGAATACCAGGGATTGATCAGGTTAGTGAATTCCCAGGCCAGAGCGGCGGCGCATTGTTCGGCCATCTCTTCATATGATCTCAACTGACCATTTTTAGAACAGGTCTTATCAGTGGCTGTTTGGGAGGTCCGATGAACACCCAGTATTTCACCGGTGCGAGCATCAACAATTCGAATATTGGCGGAAAGCGTCAGCTCCCGGACGGTGCAAACTACTTTTACTTTGATCTTGTTGATCGTATGATACTCTACCACCTGACGGTCTTGCCGGCTATCCGACACCTCGCCATGGAGCATGGCGTCGATACCGAGTAACTGGCCGATCCGCGCGGCCTGGGCATCGTCGACCAACCCGACATCAGTCATCGATTGTTCGTCGAGGACAGACTCAAGACGACTTCGTTCAACCACCGAATAACACTTGGTAGAAAGTCCTTTGATTAGGCAGACATCATCGACGCCGCTGCTGAAGAGTCCGCCGGAGATTTCCTTCATCCCACGGTCTTCCATAAGAAGGAATTCGATCATTCTGTCAGCTATTTTTTTACCTGATTCTTTGGCATTAAAATCTTTCGGTTTAAAATCAAGCACCGCAATTTTTTCGGCGCCATTGAGACCGAATTTCGGTGTCTCCGGCATATACACTTTGACTTTCTTATATGCGAATGCATTGCCGCTCACAAGTAAGACAGCGATTAAAAACAAAATCGGCAGCAATGATTGATTGAATTTCATGTCTTCCTCCCGTTGTTCGCCCCAGCCTGTTTTGATCCTTGCCGGAATTATTATGCTTATGGGGGATCAGGCAAATGGGCGGTACGTGGTCTGATTATAAGGTATCATTTCCCCCGATAGCTATTCTGTGTATCGGCCGCGAATACCGGAAGTTAGCGGTGCTGCCGGAATTGTGAAAAGAGCTGATGACTTTGATCGAAAATTGGACAGGGAGGTATCAGATCAAATAAAAAACGGCAGCGGGTTGTTGATTTCCCGCCGCCGTCTCGACGATTGTATTAAGAGATATTGAAAGTCAGGGTGTCTTAGTCAACATTTTCGCTATGAATATAGCCTTGTTTCCCCCCCAGCAATTTGACCAAAAACCAGTCTCCCGTCGTTTCAATAACTTCCAATTGGACTTTACCGGGGACATTGGCGAGAACTTCGGAGGACGTCGAGGGTTCCGCATACACCGGTACCCGATCGCCGGTGCTGCCCTTGACCTCGACACGATCGGCGGTCAGGCTTTTGTTGGCGGCGGCAGCCTCGAAATCATGGGGGACGATGGCCATATCCAGATCGGCATAAAACGGCACCAGTTTGACACGATAACCAATACGCTCGGCGGCTTCATTGTACATTTTGTCATCCGCTTTCAGCATCACCGCGCCATCGTACATTTCCTTGGCCTTTTCAAAACTGCCGGCGACTTCATAGAGCACGCCCATGTTATAGAGATATTTCGGATTATATGGGTCGGACTCAAAGAGTTCCTTGTAGATGGCATAGGCCTTATCTATGTTGAGATCTTCGGCGGCTTTGGCAGCCTCTTTGGCCTTGTCAGCGTGTTCTTTGACTTTAATTTTTTCCAATTCGAATTCACCGACAGCATACCATGGGTTGATCAGGTTGGTGAATTCCCAGGCGAGACCGTTGGCACAGCGAGCGGCCAGGACGCCATCATCGGTCAATTGTTTGTTATCGCCCTCGCAGACTTTGCTTGTGGCTGTCCGCGACGTCCGCCGGGTGCCGAGAATTTCACCGCTGCGGGTATCGATAATCCGGACATTGGCCGAGACAACGACTTCACGCACGACACAATTGACGATATAGTCCTGCTTTTTATAGCGCCGTTTTTCGGTGGTTCGTTTATCCTGGCGGGAGTCAGAAACTTCGCCGATCAGCATAACATCGACGCCCAACAACTGCCCGATTCGCGCGGCTTCGGCATCGCCGACCAGACCGATGTCAGACATCGATTGTTCATCAAGTACTCCCTCAAGGCGGCTCCGTTCCACGATCGAAAAGCACTTCGTTGTCAGCCCTTCAATTAACGTTGTGGCTTCAACACCGCTGGTAAAAAGGCCACCTTCGATTTCCTGAATGCCGCGATCTTCCATGAGCATCAGTTCAATCATGCGATCGGCAATAAATTTACCGGCTTCATTAGCGCTCGGTGTGGCCGGCTTGAAATCAAGGACAGCGATCTTCCGAACACCATCGAGGCTGATTTCCGGAGCCTGCGGCATAAAAACTTTGATTTTCTTATAGGCTGATGCGGTGCCGGCCAGCAAGACAATAGCCAGAATAAGAACAATAGTCAGCTTGAGTGATTGGACCTTCATGAGTAACCTCCTGCAAACTCTACCCTGCCCGATTGTAGTGGCTGTACACGCAATCTCGTCTTCGGTTTCCCGGGCACTCAGGGTATAGTCGATGCTCAATCAGTGTTGATATTCCCGACGATAATGATTGCCATGTAATCCAAAAAATAAGTATGAAAATAGCAGGCAAGTCAAGATCAATCGGCCATCAAAGCAGTAAATTGCATGTTTTTTGGGCAAAAATATATACATATAAATAAGTCGTAATAGTTAGTATGGGGTAATATTAAGATTATGTTAAAAATTGGTTAGTTTTTGCTTCCTGTCGTTTTTTTCAATTGATCATACTTGATAGATTCAGGCGGTCGCCTGCTGGCCATCGGCCAGTTTCCGATACAGTGCCGAGTGTTTGAGAAGCGCCTCATGGCTGCCTTCATCGACGATCTTGCCCTGTTGGAGCACCACGATGCGATCGGCATGCTGGATCGATGAGAAGCGATGGGCGATGAGGATCGCGGTCTTGTCCCGGAGGATAGTCAGCAGCGCATTCTGTATGGCTTTTTCTGATTCCCGGTCGATAGCCGAAGTGGCCTCGTCAAGAATAACAATCGGCGGATTGCGTAATATCGTTCGAGCCAGGCAGAGCCGCTGCTTTTCGCCCCCGGAGAT
>CAZGLR010000119.1:0-10210 GCA_964526635.1 uncultured Ignavibacteriales bacterium
GTTACTTCCAGTGCACCGTCATCACCGCGCAGCAGCAGCAGCAGCTCACGCGGTCGCCGCCCCGGCGGCGGTTCACGAGGCGGCTATCGCAAACCGAGGTCGTAACATATTGAAGACTCGTTTTAATAAAACAGTATTGGGAAATGGCCTGCGGATCGTCTCGGAAAAAATTCCGGCGGTCCGCTCGGTGTCTCTGGGAATCTGGATCAATGTCGGCTCCCGCGATGAGGATTCAGACCTCAATGGCATTTCCCATTTTATCGAACATATGCACTTCAAGCGGACGCGCCGTCGCACCGCCCTGCAAATCGCCCAGGCCCTCGAAGCACTCGGCGGGAGCTTGAATGCCTTCACCTCGCGCGAATATACCTGCTACTATGTGCGTATTCTGAGTTCGCATTTGGCCGAATCAATGGACATCCTTGGTGACATCCTCAATAACTCGACTTTTTCGCCCACCGATATCAAGCGCGAAAAACAGGTTATTCAGGAAGAAATTAAGGATGTTATTGATACGCCCAGCGAGTTTATCCATGATTTGTTCGGCCTGTTGATGTGGCAGAAACACCCTCTGGGTCAACCGATTATGGGTTTCGAGGAGACTATCGGTAGTTTGCAACGCGCGAAGGTGTTGAATTTCCTTAACACGTATTATCGGGCGCACAATACGGTGATTGCTGCGGCCGGTGATATATCTCATCGCGACCTGGTTGATATGACCAAGCGTCATTTTAACTGGTCGGATGATGTCGTCGACACGAATCATGAGATGATCCCCAACGGTGCCCGTTTCACGGCCAAGGCGTTTTATAAAAATACCCAGCAGGCCCAGGTCTGCCTGGGCTTTCCCAGCTTCAGTTTCAATGATCCGCGGCGGTATGCCATCCTGGCCATAAGCACGCTCTTGTCCGGGGGGATGTCCTCACGGCTCTTTCAGTCGGTGCGTGAAAAGTATGGTTATGTCTATACAATTCAGAGCTTCCAGGAATTCTTCCGCGATGCCGGGATGTTCTGTGTCTATTATGGCGCCGATGCCGATCACACTATCGACGCGACCAATATCGTACTCCGGGAGCTTCGCCGGGTCAGGGAACAGCGACTGCGAAAGGCTGAACTCAGTTCAATCAAAGAGCAACTCAAAGGCGGCCTGATGCTTTCGCTGGAGTCAATGTACAATCGCATGAACCGGGTCGCTCGCCAGGAGATGATGCTGGGCAAATACGTCGATCTCGATACAACATTGAAACTAATTGAGCAACTTACTGCCGCCGAGATTCGCCAGGTCGCACAGGATATCCTCAATCTTGAACATCTCACGTTCTGTTCGCTGGGGAAACTACGGCAAAAGGATATCGATTCTATCGATTGGTCACTGTTGTAACATGGCTGAACGTACACACATAGCCTTTGCCTTTCATCAAACGGCGCCACGCTTTGTTCCCGGGATAAACAACCTTCATCCCGGGAATTTTTTTGCAGTCCTTTCACTCCTGGAGTCGCAAGGTGTTTGCTGGCAGAAGGACGGGGCAGAGGCCGGTTCGATTACCGGCCTGATTACATTCGATGACGCCTATGACGATAATTTCGAAGTTATGTTGGCAATGGCAAAGCGCCGGATTCCAACACTCCTGTTTGTGCCCGGCGATTATATCGGACGGAAAAACAGATGGGATTACCTGGGCAGGATATCGCCCTCACGGCATCTCGACGCTGCCCGGATCAGAGAACTCTCGGAAGCAGGCATTATCGTCGGCTCCCATGGCGCCGCGCATCGTGCGCTGACGACCCTGTCTCCCCAGAAAATGCGTGACGATTTACGTCGTTCAAAAGAGACACTGGGAACAATCACCGGCAAAAAAGTGACAGCTCTCAGCCCGCCCTTCGGTCGTATCAATCGTCAGGTTGCCAACATCGCGCACGAAATCGGCTTCACCACATGCTATACTATGGGTGAAATACTGCCGGAACTTCCTGTTGATATACAGATAATTCCCCGCCTGGCTGTCTATGCCAATGATGACTTTTATTCTATTAAATCCAAACTGGAATGGTTTATACAATCCGGTCATCCGGGCTGGCGAAACCGCATTATTAATTTGCTTTCGGCCGGGTCAATTATTACATCACGGTAACTTAATTAAATCTCCGGTTTACCGAAATTCCTTGATAAGACCGTATAATTTGCATATTATTGCGGCTTAATCAAACCGGGATGGAGCAGGTACACATGATTGACACGACTATTGACAAGATCGGCGACTATACCGGACAAGAGGTCCGACTGTCCGGATGGCTGTATAACAAACGGTCCAGTGGTAAAATCAAGTTTCTGGTGGTACGTGATGGTACCGGGATTATCCAGTGTGTCATGGTGAAAAACGAACTGCCCGAGGACGTTTTCGCCCTGTATGGCGATTTGACCCAGGAAAGCTCTCTGAGAGTCACCGGGACTGTGCGCGAAGAACCGCGTTCCCCGGGCGGGTATGAGATGACAATAACCGGGGTCGAGCCAATCCAGATAGCCGAACCGTATCCGATCACCAAAAAGGAACATGGCGTCGATTTCCTGCATAACATGCGCCATCTCTGGCTGCGCTCTTCGCGGCAATACGCCCTGATGCACGTCCGTAACCAGATTATCTGGGCAATCCGAGAATTTTTTTACAATCGCGGATTCGTCCTGATCGATTCACCGATTTTAACCGGCGCCATCGGGGAAGAGCAGGGGACGCTGTTTGAAACCGAATACTTCAAGATGGGTAAGGCCTATCTGGGGCAGACCGGCCAGTTGTATCTCGAGGCCGCCTGCATGTCGCATCGCAATGTATTTTGCTTCGGGCCGACTTTCCGTGCGGAAAAATCTCTGACCCGGCGCCACCTGACCGAATTCTGGATGGTCGAGGGCGAAATGGCCTATTGCGATTCAGAATGCAGTATGAAAATCCAGGAAGATATGGTCGCCTACGTGGTCAAGTCGGTTGTCGAAAACTGCACTCAACACCTGGAAACACTGGAACGCGATATAAGTAAACTGAAGGCTATCACGACGCCATTTCCGCGCCTTGACTATGGCGACGCAGTCAGGAAACTGCAGGAAAAGGGTTCTGAAATACAATGGGGTGATGATCTCGGCGCCGAAGATGAAACGACCCTGGTCGAAGAATATGAGAAGCCGGTATTTATCGTAAACTACCCCAAGCATGCCAAGGCATTTTACATGAAAGAAAACCCCGATAATCCGGACACAGTCCTGTGTGCCGATCTGCTGGCGCCGGAGGGTTATGGCGAAATTATCGGCGGTTCACAGCGTGAAGATGATCATGACAGACTGATTGCTCGAATCAGGGAGGAAAACCTGCCGGAAGAGGCCTATAGCTGGTATCTGGACTTGCGCAAGTACGGATCAGTGCCTCACTCCGGCTTCGGTCTCGGTATCGAACGCACCGTCACCTGGATCGCCGGGATTCATCATGTCCGTGAAGCGATCCCGTTTCCGCGTTTGATGACAAGACTGTATCCCTGATTGGAGGTTGGTATGTCGGATCATAAAAGTCAACCCGAAGACATTGTTTACGATTTTGCAAAAATCGAAAAGTCATGGCGGGAAGAGTGGGAAGAATCCCGCCTGTTCGAAGTGCCCAATGATATAGATCCCCAAAAAATATTCTATCTTTTGGTCATGTTCGCCTATCCATCAGGCGACATCCACATGGGCCATTTCCGCAACTATATTATCGGCGATGCGGTCGCACGATATAAAATGATGCAGGGCTACCGGGTCATGCATCCCTTCGGCTGGGATGCCTTCGGACTGCCGGCTGAAAACGCCGCGATCAAACATGGCCTGCATCCGCGCGAATGGACCCTGAAAAACATCGAAGTCTCGCGAGATACTCTCAAGAAAGTCGGTATCTCATTCGACTGGAGCCGCGAGATTGCATCGTGTGCGCCGGAATACTACAAATGGTCTCAATGGATATTCCTGCGCATGTTCGAAAAAGGCCTGGCTTATCAATCCGCCGGAGCGGTTAACTGGTGTCCGACCTGT
Organism: uncultured Ignavibacteriales bacterium; assembly: GCA_964526635.1. Lineage (GTDB taxonomy): Bacteria > Zixibacteria > MSB-5A5 > GN15 > JAAZOE01 > CAZGLR01. The sequence goes on from CAZGLR010000119.1 coordinate 4,049, forward strand.
AATACGGTCCTGGCCAATGAACAGGTTATTGACGGTAAATGTGAGCGCGACGATACCCCCGTCGAAAAACGGGATCTCAAACAGTGGTACCTGAAAATCACCGATTACGCCGACCGCCTGGTTAAATCGCTCGATGACCTGCCCGGCTGGCCGGAATCAATCAAGGCGATTCAGCGTGAATGGATCGGACGCAGTGAGGGCGCCGAGATCACTTTCAAAATCGAAGATACCGGGGAAGACCTGCCGATTTTCACCACCCGCCCAGATACGATCTATGGCGTCACTTTCATGGCTATTGCGCCGGAATCCGATATCGTCAAACGCCTGAATATCCCAAATGATCGCAAACAGGCAGTCGATGATTATATCGCCAAAGCACGCCTGAAATCGGAAGTCGAACGGGCCGCCGCCGAGGAAAAAGATGGTGTCTTTACCGGCTGCTACGCAAGTAATCCATTCAATAACGAGCGCGTTCAGCTTTGGGTTGCCGATTATGTCCTGGCCGGCTACGGCACCGGTGTGGTGATGGCGGTCCCGGCCCATGATCAGCGCGACTTTGAATTCGCCAGGAAATATGACATCCCGATTAAAGTAGTAATTAAGACTACCGATGGTACTGAGCTGAATCCCAATAAGATGACTGAGGCATATACCCAATATGGCGAGATGGTCAACTCTGATGTTTTCAATGGCACTCCAGCCGGAAAAGCGATTCCAGCGACGATTGAATACGCCGAAGCAAAGGGATTCGGGACGGCCAAAGTCAATTATCGACTGCGCGACTGGTTGATTTCGCGTCAACGCTACTGGGGCACGCCGATCCCGATTATTCATTGCCCGACCTGCGGACCGGTGGCCGTCCCCGATGAGGATTTGCCGGTCATCTTGCCGGAAGTGGAAAATTATCTGCCAAAGGGCCGTTCGCCGCTGGCCGATGTCCCGGAATTTATCAAAGTCAAATGCCCAAAATGCGGGGGAGACGCCGAACGCGACGCTGATACGATGGACACGTTTATCTGTTCATCATGGTATTACATGCGCTACTGTGATCCCTATAATTCTGAAGCGATCTTCGATCCGAAAGTGGCCAATCAATGGCTGCCGGTTGATCAATATATCGGTGGGGCCGAGCATGCCGTCGGCCATCTGATTTACTTCCGCTTCTTCCATAAATTCCTCAAGGATATCGGCCTGCTGGATTCGGAAGAACCGGCGACACAGCTCTTTAATCATGGCATGGTCAATGATATCCATGGCCATAAGATGTCGAAATCCAGGGGCAATACAGTCTCGCCTATCGCTTTAATCGAAAACCACGGCTGCGATATTGCCCGCTTGACCATGCTGTTCAAAACGCCACCGAATATACCCGTCAACTGGGATGAAGAAGCGGTTGTCAACATGGCTCGGTTCGTTAAGAACCGCTTCTGGCCTTTGATTCACAAAGCCTCTACAGACGCCGATCTCGACCTAAAGTATTACTTCAAGCAAGACGAGTTAAACCTTGAAGAATTTCGTACCTATGTGCGCTTAAACCAAACCATTAAGGCAGCCACCCGGGATATGGACAGCTTCGGGTTCCATACCCTGATTGCAGCCATAATGAAGTTTCTCAATGAGTTTAAGACCGATGGCCTGCGCCAGGACATGGTCGATTATTGTATTCTCAAATTGATTCAATTAATATCACCATTGGCGCCCCATATGGCCGAAGAAATGTGGATTCTGGCGGGCCGTGAGTTTTCGATATTTCAATCAGAATGGCCCCAATACGATCCCGAAGCGACAGTGGCCGATACGATCACAATCGCGGTCCAGGTCATGGGCAAACTCCGTGGTGAGATCGAAGTACCCGCCGATGCCTCTGAAGCCGAGATAATTGCAACCGCCAAAGAGCATGACCGAGTTAAAGCACACCTTGAAGGCAAAAAAATCTTGAAAGAAATCTACGTCAAAGGCCGTCTGGTAAACCTCGTGGCCAAATAAGCCACGCATAGATATCGCGTAGATCGAAATCCTCTGCGGTTTCGACAGGAAAATTCAATTACAGTATATAGGCTGAGGCATTTCAATTATATGCCAATTAGAGAACGCCGGCTATACTCGATTGTAGTTATTAGTAGACATAATATATCTTATGAGTCATTGTATGGCTGAGTAAATAAAAGGACCGGCCTGAATCGACCGGTCCTTTTTGGCTTCTAATGCCCCTCGTCCGATTCCATATCGTCTTCGCCCATACCGCCTGCCACGCCCGTTAACTCGGCAAGAATTTCGGCCAGATTGTCATTAAATGCTTCCGGCTGGTCAAGCATCATGAAATGCCCGACACGATCCATGATGATGGCGTCATAGTCGGCGTATTTTTGATTCGTTTCTGTTTCTGTTGGATAAAACGTGGCATTTATAGCTCGAATCGGTGCATCGATCTGTTTCAGCGCCTCAAAATGTTTCCCCTGCTCGAAATAGACATAGATGTTTTCCATTGACGCGATGGCGATATCCGGTTGGGTTTTTGCCCAGGATCCCATGACCTGATTTTTTACCAGTGTGTCAGCGCCTTCAGCAAACATCATTTCGCCGAATTTTTCAGCCGTACCCATAAAGTCTTCCTTTAGGGCTGTCATGAAAGCCGCTGTCTGCGCCCGGTCCGGAACCATCTCAAAATCAGTCATCATATCGATAAACACCAGGCCGACCAGGTTCTGGTCCTCGAGCATGGTGGCTGCCTCCAGAACGACAGGAGCGCCCATCGAATGACCGACCAAAATGACATCTGACGCACCCAACTTTTCGATAACAGCCAAGACATCGCCGGCATAATCCGAGATAGTCCAGGAATCTCGTTCGTCACCGGATGAACCATGCCCAGCCAGATCAACCGCGGCTACCTGGTATTCCGAACAGAACCGATCAATCGTCGATTCCCAGAAATCACGGTTACAACTCCAGCAATGCACGAGAATTACCGTGGGATCACCATCTCCGCAAACTTCATAAACTATGCGAAGGCCATCGGCGGTTTCGGTGCTGTCGATAACCGGCACTTCAGCAACCATCACGACATTTTCTCGTTTCTCAACACAACCCGGCGCCGCCAGCAACGCAATCAGACCCATCAACAGGATACTGTAAGCCAGCTTCTTCATATATGCACTCCTTTGCTTAATACTTTGATGATTGTCGATCATAGATGGTATCCAGATGATACGATATTATTACCGGATAATCAAAAACTTTGATACTTAAAGCGGCTCTTTAAGTCCCTATTTCAGCAAAAGCGATTGTTGAATGGAAACCGCTTCGCCACTGGACGCGCGAATAAAATACATCCCCGATGGAAACGCTGAGGCATCCCATTCTAATACCATATCCGGTGAGGTCATTTTGCCGGAATATATTATGTCGACTTTCTGCCCCAGCAGGTTATAGGCGCTCACTTGAATTTCATGGCCGGTCTTCCCTGTCACCGGAATCGACTGGGTGGCATTGAATGGATTCGGGTATGGTCGAAAGAAACAATACTGCCTGTTATGTCTCATCGTCGCAATTTATCAAATGTCGCCGTTGACTCATCCGTGGGAAATATGGTGTGACGCTTTGTGAAATGCCTTTGTCTCGCCGTAAGGATAACGATTGATACAGAATTAGAAACGTTTCCGGAAATTATCGGGACCGATTGGACCATCACTTTCGAGCTTGCGGACACGGTCCTCCAGCGTCTTGACAGCGTCGATCAACTCGCTGTCCCCGCCCATTTGAATAGATTCAACCATCTCCAGCAGCGTTTTCTGGATTTGATCAAGACGGCGCCCCAGGGCCCCGATCGAAGATAAAATCTCCTCGATACGGACATCCTGGTTGGTCGCGGCCTTGCGCAGTTCCGACATGTTTTCATCGACCTCACGGCCGCTGGCTTTCAGCACTGTGGTAGCAGCCGACAATTCCGCCTGATGATTAGACAGATCGATCAGGCGCGATTTAATCTGCGGGAGATTTTCATCGAGTATGCTGCCGATAGCGTCGATACCATCGACCAGCTCATCGACCGGCGATTTCTTGGCCATGACTCTTCCCTCCCCCGGTTTCAGCGTGTTTGAAGCCATAGAAGGCCAGCTTTCGGGCCACGGCGAAGCGCACCGAATTCCAGGGCGCCCCTAAAACGACAACAGTGATCTCGCGGCCGGATTTATCGCGCATGATTGTTCCGATACAATAATCGGATTCGATAATATACCCGGTCTTGCCGACCTGAACATCCCACCGTGAGCGGACCAGACGATTGGTGTTAACGAAGCGCTTGGTCCGTTTCTTATTTTTCAGCTTACAGGACCATGTATAGGTATTGGAGGCTTTCTTGATCTCCGGATATTGCATCGCAGCCTTCACCAGAATCGCGATATCCGCGGCCGTGGAGACGTTTCGTTCATCAAGTCCGGTGACTTCAAAAACTTCGGTGTTCATCATTCCCAGATCACGAGCCTTTTTGTTCATTCGTTCAATGAAATGAAGCCGCGGAATGCCCGAGGCTGTCGCCACCGCCCGGGCAGCGCGATTGTCTGACGCCATAAGGGCGATCATCAAAAGATCGCCGGCGGCATACGCCTCGCCCTTGTACACATGTGATTTTGCCGAATTATAGCAGTCGCGGTTGGAAATATACACGGTCGTATCGAGATTCGGCTTCATATCAAGATACACCATAGCCGTCAACAATTTAGTCAGCGATGCAATCGGTCGTTTACGCTGAGGGTATTTGGCATAAACCCAGGCCCCGGTAGTATTATCCACGACCAGTACCGATTTGGCATTGAGGGCCATCCCACGGGTCTTGCAGATACCAAGCTGATGCGGTACCTCTTCGATACTTGGTCGATTATAGACAATGGGTTCAATAGCCGAACCGATATCTGATGGCCGCCCGGCAACAGCGATGATACCGAGCACCAACACGAAGATAATCAGCCCTGATGTCACTGCTTTTCTGGCCATATTATTTATATCGGACCCATTTCATAATTTCAGGAAGGGTCGCCCGTTTTCCATACATTAAAACACCCATTCGGAAAATGCGGGCGGTTATCCAGACCGTAAATATAGTAAACGCCCCGGTCAACAGAACGCCTATAGTCGCCTCCAGCACCATCGGATCAGCCAGCGAGAAGGAATCCGGCGTAACGATATTCAGCCGGGCGATCATCATGGTTGGCGTCAGGATCGGAATGAGCGATAGGATCGTCGTAATGATCGAATCCGGTTCCTGGACAATGTACATGAGGACAAAGACCGGCAGCATCAGTGCCATCGTGATCGGAAACACAAACGACTGAGCGTCCTTTTCGGTGCTGCTGATAGACCCGATCAAGGCAAACAACGCCGAAAACATCATGTATCCGATAAGAATGTACAATACAAAAAACGTGATTATCACGGGGTTGAAAACGATATCTCCCACCCCCTCCGGTATACTCAATGATCCGCGATAGGCAAACAGAACCGCACCCATGAGCACCCAGATGCCGACCTGGGTCAGATTAGCCGCCCCCAGCCCAAAGACTTTGCCCATCATCAACTGGAATGGTGACACCGAAGACATCAGTACTTCCATCACTCGTGAACTCTTTTCTTCGATTACTGATCTCATCAGGACCTGGCCATAGCTGAACACGGTCACGAACATGATCATGACAAACACCAGCGCGGAAAAATATATGGTCAGGAAACTGCGTGTTTTTCCGCCCGGGGATTCCTCAATCAGGTCGATGCGCCGGGTCATGTTCAGCATCGTATCGATATCAACATTGATATCGAGCCTTTCCAGCCGCAGCGAAGTTAGAATATCTGAAACTCGTGCCGAGAAACGGCCCGTGGTCCTGAAATTCATCGATTTCGAAACCAGCAGGACTGAATCGGTTATTTCCGGCTGTGGATAGATGACAATATAATTACCCAGCTCTTTGGATTGTACCAGGCTGTCGAGGTAAGTTCTCAGTGAATCGACTTCGTCAAGATCGGTCGACAGTATCGCATAAAGCTTCTTCAGATTATAGGCTTGCAGGGTTGAGTCCTTTTCAACCTTATACCGGCTTAAATCCTCGACCAATTGCTGCCCGATACCGCGGCCATCGGCATCGATGACGGCATAGCTGACTTTTCCCGCGC
>CAZGLR010000120.1:0-4491 GCA_964526635.1 uncultured Ignavibacteriales bacterium
CGAACCAGGGCCGTCAATTCAAAGAACAAATGCGGGCGCTTGTTGACCCAGACAGAGCGGATACAGCGATGATCCCATTATGGCGAAGTATCACGACTATGGCTTCTCGGCCTGCCTGGCCAAACCTTATCGAATTTCTCAAATAGCCGACGTTCTGAAATCGCTGACGACAGAGTCGCTTTCCCCATAAACTGCCCAAGTTCGGAACTGATCCGCTGTCGATCGATGTGATCCTGACATGCCGCAGACTTTTTTTCTTGCCGATATCACGGCCTTTCGTGTATATCAGTATATGATATTCAGACTCTGCCAGAACGTGATTATCACGTCACTTCTCTTTCTATACATCAGCGGTGGTTCGGTATTGGCCGATGATTATTCAATTCCGGATTCACTACTTCCGGCGGCGCCTGCATATTTCGGACTGGCCCTGCCTTTGCCTGTGGAATCGCCGGAACCATTAATCATTGAAGCGGAAAACAGCTTTCTTCTACAGGCCACCTTTATTGTCAAAATGACCCTTGATGACCGAGGAGGTGTCGCTGAAATTTCAGCCGATTCTGTTTCGGAGGATTATTTGCGGCCGCTTCAAAAGGCGAGGAGGCAATTTCGCTTCGCCTTTCTGCCGGGTGAACCGTTGACTCCGCCGGTAGTTGTACCGGTGAAAGTAGAGATTGTCGCCACCCCGGGGATTGCAAAAAAGGCGCTGTTCAGCTATCCGATTTCATCACAATGCAAATCAGATGATTCACTTTTATCCCTCCTGTTCAGGACCAACAGGATCGTGCCGCCGTCGTGGAAACCGATTTTACCGATCGAGTATTTCCTGCCGCGAAAAGAAGCCATACCTCGATATTGGATAATAGTCGCCCGCGTTGGTATAGACAGCCTCGGCAATCTCTTATCACTTTCATTCCCTTTCGACAGCCTCCGGCAGCATGAGCATCAAGTGCATGTCGCCCTGATCAACGGCGACTATACACCTTTGAGAATTACGGGTACTGCCCGTGCCACCGAGTTCATGGTCGCCTTCCGCATCTTCGATAACCTGCCTTATCCGCTGAACCTGAATTATCTCGATTCGCTTCCGCTGCTCAATGCGCCATATTTCTTTACAACGCTTTATAATCATCGAGATCTGGCCACTCCGGCATTACCGAGAACATTTGCCGACGGTATCATCGAGTCGGCACATAACCGGGCATCATCGATTGTCACACATCGCATTCCGATCATGATTAACGGTGAGGGCAGGATTATCAGCAAGTCGATGAGGGGTATTGAAGAGGATCTGGCGGCAAAGATCGACCGACTGCTTGATTTCATTGCCTGGTATCCGGCGCGGGACGAATGGGGCAACAGCCGGCCATTTCGCGGAATCGTCAGAATCCAATTCACTGATACCCATCGTATCGTATATTTTCCCGAATGGCTCGAAGAATAACGCAGAAACTGCGATTGTAAACCAGTGTGAGGTAGTAACTTGCAAAATAGGCGCGGTCTTTGGTCAAATCCGCAGGGAAAAATCTCCGGTTTTTTCGAACAAGAAAACACCGTTTTGTAAGTCGTTTTTGCATAACAACTTGAGGGGCCGCATCTTCTGCGTATATCGGCATGGTTTTTGATCTACTATAAAAAAAGCCGCTCTGTCCGGGAAGATTATTGTGCGCTTCGTGTATAAGGAACGGATATGCAGTTGAAACATCTGGTTAACATCGCATCGGCGGTGCTGGTTCTGCTGGGAGGGATGGCCATTGTTATCTATTTCCCCGGCCAGTTGGAGATGCCGTATCGCATCGCCATAGCTGTCGTTGTTATTCTTTACAGCGTGCTGCGAATGGCGCAGACGGTTATGGCGATCCGACGGTATCGGCGCCATGAACACGGCGATGTAACCGGTTTGATTGAACGCGTTGAGGATAAATAGGGTGACCCAAAAAGCTCTTGACATCATCGGGCTATATTGTATTATGGGTTTTCTATTTATCGGGCGCATAGGATAGGGTTTGGGAAAGGTTTGGCGTGTAAAATGATGAAACACGACTTCTTTGTGCGGTTCGGCCTCGGTGCCATTGTCTTCTTCACTCTGATTCTTGGATCCGTCGTCGGGGCGGAAGATTATGCCCTAAAGCCTCAGATTCTTGACGCGCTTACGCGGCATGATACGACCACGGCGCTGCAGCTTCTGGATAGCGAAATCCAGACCGACCCGGGCTTTGCTCCCAACTACCTGGTCAAGGGAAAAATCCTGTTTGAGCGGGAAAAATACGATCAGGCGCTGGAGTTCTTCACTACCGCCCTCGAAAAGAAATCAAAACTGTATGAAGCCCTGTATTACAAATCACTTATTCTTCTCGAAAAGGATCAACTCAAGGAAGCCGAAAAGGCCATCAATAACGGTCTCAAACGGGCCAAGGATGAAGAAGCCCTGTTCCATAATGCCAAAGGATTGCTTCTGTTGAAGCAGGAAGACTATATCGGGGCTGATGTCGAGTTCCGTCAGGCCCTCAGGCTCGATTCCACCAACAGCAACTTTCGGGTTAATCTCGGCGACGCCAACTACTTCCAGCAGATTTATCCGCTGGCGATCAATGAATACAAACAGGTCATCGAAACCGATACTACCAACCTGACGGTCTTTTTCCGGCTGGCTCGGGCCTACATGGCCATGAAGAATTTCAACGAAGCGCTCGATGCCCTGCGCACGGTTTTGAGCCGTGATACAATGTATGCCAAGGCGTGGCAGGAAGCCGGTAAGCTGTATACCATGGCCGGTCTCTCCGCCCGCGATCCGGAAACCAAGGAACAGCGCTTCAAGGAAACGATCGGGTCTTATCGTAAATACCTCGAATTATCCGGCGATTCAGCCAATGGCGAGGTGTTTTTCAATCTTGGCCGCGCCTATTTCAATCTTGGCGGCTTTGCCCAGGCCGACTCAGCTTTCCTGCACGTTCTGTCCCTTGATGAAGAGCCTAAGAATATCTATCTGTATCTGGGCCGCGGGCATATCGCTGAAGAGAAATACCAGCAGGGAATCGACTTCCTGAAGCAGCACCTGGCCGGGATGAAAGCCGATGATCCCGACTGGCAGCCGACTGGCGAAGACGCCGACCTGTTCCGCCGGATGGGTGACGCCTACAAGGCGCTTTCGGAGCACTATTACGCCGCAGAAAATTATGTCATGGCCTCCGATCTGGCTCCGGATAATTCGCGCTATGCCGTCGAGGCCGCCCTGGCCTTTCATCAGCAGAAAGAATACGAAAAGGCCCTTGAGTACTATCAGCGCCGTATGGAAAACGGTGAGCCGTCATGGAATATCTACATGAACGCTGCCTATTGTACCCTGAATCTGGAAGATTTCGAACAGTCGATCGAATATCTCAAAGAGGTTGTGACCCTTGATTCGAGCCAGGTAAAAGCCTATGAACTGCTGTCGGATACGTATCTGCGCCAGATGAGCGATTGCCAAAACGGCGTCGAGTGGACCGAAAAGCTATTGGCGATGGATCCGACCAACTGCGATGCTCATAAAATGCTCGGTTTCGCCTATTTCGGCGGTACCTGCCCGGCCAACTATCTGAAGGCGGTTTCGCATTTCAACAACTCCATGAAATGCTATAAAGAAAAGGGTATGGATGGCTGTGCCAATTCCGACCTGATGCTCTATATTGCGCAGGCGTATCATCTTCAGGCCGCCGAACTGTCGGAATCGGATAAGAAAGAAGATTCCAAAAAGTATTTTAAGTTGGCTTTCGATACCTATAAGAATGTTTTAAAATGCGATCCGGGTAACGCGGAAGCCAAAAAGGGTGTTTCAGATACCGAATTTGAGTTTTAGGATTGTGCACGAGTGTAATCCTGCTATAGAGTTCGACACAAGCAGTGCCCACAGGAGAGGTTATGGCAGACGAGGAAACTAAAACACGGCCAACGGAAACGTCTGAAGATCGATACCGCTACATTGGATTTGAAGTATATCCCGGTAAAGCGGGGAGTATCTTCAAATCCGACGAAGAGCGCAAATCTCTTATCGAACGGGCCATCGCGCGGCTGCGCAAGGGCGAGGGCGATATTCGTGATCGTTGCACCCTGATGGAAGAACGCGTCTCACCGTTTGAAAAGATGTTCTTGGGAGCAATCTCCGTATTGCTTCTGATATCCCTCTTTGTGCCGTGGTTTTCCGGATACTATGAAGTTGTCGAATCCCGCATGGTACCGGTCGAACAGATCGAGGGTGAAAACGTCATTCAGGCGGGCGAAGAAACCGCGGCGGCTGAAGAAGACCAGGCCGGACAACCGGCCGGTGCCGGAGACGAAACTGCCGGTGAACCGGTCACGCCAACTGATGTTGCGGCTGAAACCGAAGCGGCCATAGACGTTGCAGACGGCGAGACAACTGCTGCCGTTGGCGAAGGTGAAACTGTTCCACCAATGGACGAAACCGCTGTCATGGAACCGGAAATGATCGAAGTCACCGAGGTTCGATATGAC
>CAZGLR010000120.1:4501-10106 GCA_964526635.1 uncultured Ignavibacteriales bacterium
CCCATTCGATTACCGGCGTTGGCGCCCTGTTCGGTATCGGAAAGTTCGCATCAAAGATTTTCTCGAGCGGTCTGGTTTTAATGCTGACCGGCATTCTCATGATTCTTTTTCAGCTGAGTGTGATCGCTCTGGGGATCTACAATCTCTACCTTATCTTTGGCGTCAAGAAACCGACGCCGGATGAGTTTGCCTTGCATTTGAAGGAAAAGCTGAAACTGAACTGGATACCCGTTATCATCTGGCTGGTCATGTTTGTCCTGTCATTTTTCGGGGCCCGCTATGGCTTTGATTCAACCAGCATGGTCAAGCAGGTCGGAGCGGCATACACAATTGCGACGTTCATCGGCCTTTCATCGGCCGGAGTTTTTATGGCGCTGGCGGCGTTTTTAATTATCGCCCTGAAAGCGAAAGAAATTTAAATTCGATTGTATAATATAGTGCGGAGGAAAGAAGACCGTGAAACAGACAATCTTTGTTACGCTTAATACCCTGATCTCGTTTACGATCGGTTATATCGTCTGGGGTATTATTCTGAAGAATACTGAAGAAGGGACCATCGCCCATTCCGTATACCAGGGTGGTCCGCTGGTGGTTGTACTTATTGCGATTCTGCTGATGCTGATCGCCTTTGTCGTGGAACGATTCCTGTCGCTGCGCGTGGCCAAAGGCCGCAGTTCCGTGCAGGTCTTTTTCAAAAACCTGATTCAGCACCTGCAGAGCAGCGATTATGAATCGGCCCTGGCCGCCTGTGACAAGCAGCGCGGTACCACCGCCAACGTCCTGCGGGCCGGCATTGAACGCTATATGCGTGTTAAGGATGATCCCGAACTGGATGCCGACAAGCGCGTCGCCGCGACCCAGGCGGCCATCGAAGAAGCCAACGCTCTGGAAGGACCATTGCTGGAACGCAACCTTATCGCCCTGTCGACCATCGCCTCGATCGCGACCATGGTCGGGCTGCTCGGTACCACTATCGGTATGATCCGAGCCTTTGCGGCGACCGGTCACACTGCCGGCGGTGTTATCGACGCTCAGGCGCTGGCAACCGGTATCTCCGAAGCGCTGGTGAATACGGCGGGTGGTCTGACCTCCGGTATTCTCGGTATCTTCTTCTATAACTTTTTTGTGAATAAAGTCGACTCCTTCAACTACACCACTGACGAAGCCACATATGAAGTGCTGCAGTTGTTGAAGGCTCGGGAGGCCGCGAAGTAAATGAAGATTAAGAAAAAACGGCGTGTCAATATTATCATCGATATGACCCCGATGGTTGATATTGCGTTTCTGCTGTTGATTTTCTATATGGCGACAACGCAGTTCAAACCACCGGAAAAGAAATCGGTTGATCTGCCCAGTTCGCATTCGCAGATTTCGCTGCCGGACAAGGACATTATCAATGTCACTGTGACGGCTGAAGACTCGATTTTTGTGGACTGGATCGAAAAGAAGAAGACAATGATCGATGGCCGTGAGGTCAGTCAGCCGATTCGTATATATGAAGAGGCCACGCCGAACAACGTCGGTGACTTTATTAATGTCGCGCGAATACGAAATCCCCGGGCTTTTCTTGTCATTAAGGCCGATGAGAATTCGAGTTTCGGCGCGATGGAGGGTATTATGACCACCCTCCAGAAACAGAACCTGACCCGGTTCCAGATTGTTACCAATGTTGAACAGGATTTGTAAGCCCGGCCATAAAATACGCCGGGCCCCGGAAGAAAAAAAGGTTGTATCGGTAAAACAGATACAATACCCAAAGGTGGTGAGATAAATGGCTGGAGCACCTGTAGGTGGTGATCGACCACAAAAAGGAAAAGGCGGCGGACTACGGCGCCCCAAACGGCGACTCGGCATCCGTATCGACATGACACCCATGGTCGATATCGCATTTCTCCTGTTGATTTTTTACATGGTCACGACCGTCTTCTCTATGCCCCAGGCGATGGAAGTCAATCTTCCGCCGGAAGCCGAAGATGACGAGATCCTGAAAATCAAAGAATCCAATCTTTTGACCATCCATATCGACGGAGAAAACAATTTCTACTGGAATATGGGCCGTGATTTGCCACAGCCGATGGAAGAAGACTCGTTGCGAACTCTTTTGGCTGATAGAAACAGAGAAAATCCCAAACTCAATACCCTGCTGGTAATTCATAAGGATGCCCGATACAGTTCCATGGTCAATATCCTCGATGAGATTGATGTTATCGAGCGATCCTTCAATAACGCGATCGCCAGAGATCTCGGCGTCTCGTTGAAGGAATTCATGGATCCTCGTCATGATCGAGCGGCTGAATTTAAAGATAAGAAGTTTTCGTATCGATATGCGATGGCACCCTGGGAAGACCGTGATTCTCGCATGATTGAAAAAGTTTTATCAGTAATGGGAGGTGAGGCGTAATGGCTAACACCACCGCACAAGTCCCATATGGCGCATTTGAACTGAAAAAGGCCTATCAACGGAACATGCTGTTGGGTACCGGATTCGCCGCCAGCCTGGTGACCGTGGTGATCTTCTCGGTCTGGCTGTTTCACATCATTACCTATGATGAAATCGGCGAACCGACCAACGTGATCCGGATTAAGACCATCGCAGAACTTGGTGCCCCGCCATCTCTGCAGGCTCGTCCTCCGCAGATTAACATCGATAAGCCGAAAATTGCCGCCCCCAAGGTCGGTATCCCGACTCCGGTGGCCGACGATGAAGTCATCGAAGAAGATATCGTGATCGCCTCGCAGGATGAACTCCAGGAGATTAATGCTCCCGTGTTTAGCAGTGATGGCGACGGTGACGGTCAACTGGTTATCGACATTCCTGAATCGGATTACATGCCGTCGCCCGATGAATTCGTGGCGGTCGAACAGGAACCGGTTCAGACCTACGAACAGCTTCCGAATTACCCGGAACTGGCCCGTGAAGGCGGCTTTACTGCCAACGTTTGGGTGCAGGCTTATGTCGATAAGAACGGTAATGTGAAAAGGGCCCAGGCGGTGAAATGCACACGGCCGAATATGGGCTTCGAAGATGCCGCGGTACAGGCCGCATATAAAAACAAGTATCGGCCGGCGATCCAAAACGGTAACCCGATTGGTGTCTGGATCACCTATCGCGTCGACTTCACGCTCGACTAAGTAGTTACGGATAACATATGGCTGCAGGAGAAACCACTCCGGTTTCTCCTGCGCTCCCCATCAACAAACCCCTCAGCGAATCCCGCCAGATTCGCGCAGCAATTTACCACCCTCACACGACAGCGCAAAAGGTGCACGTATCGGGCAACACGACACCCGGGAACCCGTGTTGCCAAAAACATGCGTCTTTAATCGGAGGGTGCTTACATGAATACCATCGTTTACATCTACGACAACAGCAACTTGTCGTCCCCCTCATCGCAGTCCCCTGTCGTGTCTCTGAACTGGTACCGGGAATGGGCCGTCAATCTCGGTCTGGCCTCGGTTCTACTGGTACTGGGAATTCTCATGATTTTCTCCATTTACCTGGTCTGCGACAAAAACGCGAGCCCGGCGGCGCCCGCGCCGCATACCGGTCACAGCGGACCAGCCTATGCCGCCATCGACCAGGTTCTCCCGCCGGACGGGGAGAGCAACGTTATTTCGACAAACGATTTACAACAAACAGAGTGGGGATATCAATTGACGTGACAAATTTCGTTTGAACAAATCCTCCTCTGATACGTCCTGCTATTGGATAGAGGTAACCATCTCACAGGCTCCCCGGTAAGACGCTGTCGTCGCGGCCGATTCCCTCCCGATAACAGCATTATCCCCTCAAAGCACCATTATATGTCAACCGTTTCCGGTGACAGCCGACAAGCTCGCCGTATACGGTCACCTGCATCAGGCGTAAACAGGAATGTTAACCGTCTGCCCGGCAGCGACAGACAAGCGACTGCCTGCGGGCATCATGGTCAAAGGAGGGAAACAAGATGAATGCAAAAACCGTCTATGGCGCCTTTGAACTCAAACGGTGCTATCAGCGCCATATGCTGATCAGTACTCTGGGGACGATCCTCCTGATGGTCCTGCTGGTTGCCACCGGCTGGGCCCTGGGCTGGCATCAGTCAATCGTTCAGAAAGTAGATGAGCCGGAACCGCCCGGTGGAGATTTTGATTTCAAGAACTTTGGCGATCGTCCGGAAATCGAACCATCGCGGCCCCTTATCACGCCCTCGTCTCCACATCCCCGACTGACAGGCACCATTACCGGCCGACCGGAACCGGTACCTATGAGCAAACTTGACGAACCGGAAATGATTATCGTCGACAATACGCCAACTGATTTCCCGCCGACCACATCCGGGGTATACTCCGCCGGCGAAGGTAATGGGAACGGGAACACCATCTTCATGAGTGGAAGTTCCGGCCATGGCAAAATACCGCCGCCAGGCACCTTCATTCCCGTCGAGCAAATGCCGGTCATGATCTCAATGCCGCAGCCGGAATACCCCAAACTGGCCCGCGAAGCCGGTATTTCAGCCATGGTATACGTGCAGGCGTTTGTAGATAAAAATGGCAAAGTTCTCAGGGCCGAGGCTGTCAAATGCGACCATCCTGACATCGGTTTTGAAGATTCCGCGCGCCGGGCCGCGCTCAAAGCACGGTACCGGCCGGCTATCCAGAACGGTCACCCGATCGGGGTCTGGATCACCTATAAGGTCAAGTTTGTGCTTGAATGACAATTGTCATATCCCGGAGGTTGGCCGCTCGGCCTTTATCATAGACGGGGGGTGGAACCACCTCCGGTGCCCGTTGCCGGTCTGGGGAGCCCGGTAACTCGCCGCCGCAGGGGGGCGCCTGTTGGGAATCACCGCCAGGCGCCCTGTTATATTGTGGTTAATCTCTTCTCTCTCCACAAGATATAGCAATACTCCATTTTTTATTGTATTATCTTCAAAAACGGCTTGACAACTGCACATATGTGCAGTATTTTTAATTTACTCCGATATAGATAACCACAGCGAAAGGAAAAGTACCATGTCCGCTACTGCGAAATCACATAGCCCCGCTACCGGTTCCCACCGGGGCAGATGCCCGGATCGGAAGCAGGACACCGCACCTCTTCGGTATGACCGACGGCAGCCATGCCCGGAATGTGGTACCGGCTTGATTCGCAATGGCGCCTGTTTTTGCTGTCCGGCCTGCGGATGGAGCCGTTGCGGGGGATAAACATGATGGCTCGAAAGGACCTGAACATGCGGAGTCGACTGGCGCGTTATAATCTTCCCGAGGATGTTCTGCGGCAATGGGAACAGCGCTATAGCGGGCAGCTTTTGCCCCTGCAGCATCGGGCGATCGACAGTTTCGGACTACTCGATGGTGAGTCGGTGGTCATTTCAGCCCCGACATCGGCGGGGAAGACCTTTTGTGGTGAATTAGCTTTAATCCGGGCGGTGCTGAACCGCAAAAAAGCAGTATTTCTGACCCCGCTCAAGGCGGTGACCGAAGAAAAATATCGCAGTTTCCAGGAAACCTACGGCGGTTTGGGACTGGATATTGTCATCGGGTCGCGGGATCATCCGGAATTCGATACCGATATCGAAAACGGTCGTTTCGATATTGCGGTGATGGTTTACGAAAAGTTCAA
>CAZGLR010000121.1:0-9086 GCA_964526635.1 uncultured Ignavibacteriales bacterium
TCTTGAAAGCGTCACGGGATCTGGGATATTATAACAGTCCCGAGGTCCAGATGTGGGCGTATGACAAGATACTGGAAATGTCGGTTCGCCGTATGCAGAAGTACATTCTTGAAGATGGTTATGAACCGACTGAGGAAGAAATGCGGGCATACTACGATAATAACCTCGAGGAATTCGCCTCGTCCAAGCCGGTACGAGTGCAGCATATTGTGTTCGAAGATTCGGCTACGGCGGCCTATGTGCGTGAATTGATACAGTCGGGGACGGATTTTATGGAGATGGTCGACAAATATTATCCGGGCGATCCCGATATCAAACAGACTGCGGCCAATCTCGGTGATATTGGTCCGGGCGATATGCCGGAATCGTTTTTCAGGGCCGCCATGGCGACTCCGGTGGATAAAATCTCCCAGCCGGTTAAAACCGATTACGGGTATCACATCATTAAAGTCCTCAAACGCGATTATGCCAAATCATTTGACGTTGCCAAAACCCGGATCAGGACTTACCTGATCAGTCGGCACAAGGATGACATTCGCAGAGAATATGTCGAATCGCGTCTCAACGGTGCCCCGGATATTTATTGGGAGTTTCTCGACAGCCTGTATCGCAAGGAAATCAATCCGGATCACGCCCGCGGTAATTGACAGCTACTGATGACCGATACTGACAAGATTTCCCTGTGGGCGGAGCTGGTTCGCAAGACTATACACCTGACTGCGCTGGCGATTCCGATCAGCTATTACTTTATGCCGTTCACGGTTGCCTTTGCGATTGTGGCGGTTCTGGCTGTCGTATCCATCGTGGCGGATTCAATGCGTCTGGCCAACCTGTGGCCATGGCGCATGCTTGTCAAAATCATTCCGCTCGATGCTCTCATAAGAAAACACGAACGGCGCGGGGGATTCACCGGCGCCAGCTATGTGATGGCCTCGGCGGCCATCACCATGTTGCTGTTTCCCAAAATTATCGCAATCACGGCCATGCTGTATATTATTCTCGGCGATGCCACCGCCGCCATTGTGGGGCGCACCTTCGGCCGGCATCCCCTGCTGCATGACCGGACCATCGAGGGGTCGATCGCCTGCCTGATTGTCCTGGCCGCAGTGGCCTTTGCGGTGCCGGGATTACCCCTGACAGCGGGATTAATCGGGGCATTGGTGGCCACCCTGACTGAGGCGTTTTCCTGGCGGATCGATGATAACGCCACGGTACCATTGACATCCGGGTTTGTGATGTTACTTATTATGTCAATAATGGGTTATAACGACGCCGTCCTGTTCGGCGGCATAAAGGGGATGTAAAACATTGTGTGAGTGGATAATAACATGAAAAAAATCGATTTGAGATCGGATACAGTCACGCAACCGAGCGCAGGGATGCGACGGGCGATGGCCGACGCGGTCGTGGGCGATGACGTGCTTGGGGATGATCCCACTGTGATAAGGCTGGAGGCAATGACCGCTGACCTGCTGGGCAAAGAAGCGGCACTCTTTATGCCATCAGGTACGATGAGTAATCAGGTTGCATTATACACCGCATCCGATCGTGGCGATGAAGTTCTCTGCGAATGGGGCAGTCATATCCTGAATTATGAAGCGGCCGCTCCGGCAGTGATTTCAGGGCTCCTGATCAGCCGCATTCATGGCGAACACGGTCTCCTTACGGCCGATGATATCGAGGCAAATATTCGGCCGGTGAATCTGCATTGTCCGCGGACGAAGATTGTCTCGCTTGAAAATACGCACAATCGGGCCGGCGGGACAATTTACCCCCTGGATAATTTCGAGGCTATCAAACAGGTGGCTGATAAATATGGCTTATGGATGCATCTCGATGGCGCCCGTCTATGGAACGCCTCGGTGGCGACTAAAACCGACCTGGCCGCATATGCATCGTATTTCGATTCGGTTTCGGTGTGTCTTTCGAAGGGTCTGGGGACGCCGGTCGGATCGATGCTGCTGGGAGATAAGGAATATATTGAGAAGGCCCGGCGGGTCCGCAAAATGTTCGGCGGAGGGATGCGGCAGGTCGGTATCCTGGCCGCGGCAGGAATCTATGCGCTGGAGAACAACATCGCTCGGCTGGCCTATGACCATATGAATGCCCGGCTGCTGGCCGACGGCATCAATCGTATTGGCGGATTGACCGTGGACATGGAGACAGTCCAGACCAATATTGTCCTCGTCGATATCAATCCCGATCGAATGACTGCGCCTGAGTTTATCGAAAAGTTGGATACGGCCGGGGCCAAGTGTGTTCAGTTCGGGCCGCAACGGGTACGGTTTGTCACGCATCTCGATGTCACCAATGAAGATTGTGAAACGGCCGTGGGGTTGGTCAAAAAGGTCATGGGAGCATAAAAAAATCAGACCCGGACATCCTGTCCGGGTCTGAGGAGATACGAAAAGAGAATGGTACCGGGTTGTTACCCGGCGATGCTCCCATCGGTTAGCCGCCAAGCTAATTCCACATCTTAGACTGATCGGCGGGGAAGAGCGTTTAACGAAAATTTGGTTATCACGGTATAATTTAAGTTCGTAACAGGTAACACATGGCAACAGCATCATTTACAATCTTAGGATCATCGGCGGGGATGCCGAATCCGGACCGGGTCAACTCCGGGTATGTGCTGAATGTCAATAATCGGCTGATTCAATTCGATTGCGGGGGCGGGATTTCAGCATCGTTTCGTCGTTTCGATTTCGATCCCCTGGCCGTAAGCGATATTCTGATTTCACATACCCACCCCGATCATGTCAGTGAGTTACCGCTGTTTGTGCAGATGCGGTACCTGGCCGATCGTGACGGGAGCCGTCAGACACCATTGACAATTCATGTCCCCGATGATGTCGTCGATATCATGCGCGACCTGTTTGTCGCCTATTATCTCATTCCCGGACGGCTGTCATTTACTTATGATATCCGGCCGATTGTTGAAACTGAGATGATATCTATTGGTGATGCCACCATGACGCCATTACCCAATTCCCACCTGGCGCCATATCAAGAAATCATCGTCGAGAAATCGCTGCCGAACAAGATCATGTGTTATTCATGGCTGATTGAAATCGATGGAAAGATGATGATCTACTCGGCTGATCTGGGCTCAGAGGATGATATCGCCGACTATTTTGAACAGCTCGATGCGCTGGTGATCGAAGCGATGCATATCGATGTCGAACGGGTTGTGGAACTGGCCCTGAAAGCCGGTGTCAAGATGCTGATACTGACGCATATTCCCGAAGGTATGGACCTCAAGGCCCTGCTCCAGATAGCACGTAAGCGCGGGATGGACAATGTGGCGGTGGCTGATGATGGAATGACGATCGACTTGTTGCAGGGGACAGTGTCGCATAGGTCCCGTTAGACTTTCCACATCCAGTAAATAATTACCGCGATCCATAAGGCCGATCCGGTATAGACCCCCAGAAAGAAATTATTCAGCCAGAAGGGGCGTTTTTTACGCTTCGGCGGGACGAACAGGTTTTCATGGCAATGCGGGCAGCGCGTTGCACCCCTGGTTAGCAGTTCTTTGCAAAATGGGCAGGTCGCCACTTTGCGGGCGTTTTCCGAGATATAGGCCATAATCCCCGGTTACTTCTTGTCGCCTTCGGTTTCTTCTCCGGTGCCCATGCCAAAGCCGATGGGATGCTGAGCAGCAGCAGCCGGCTGGGTGCCGTGGATTTTTATCTCACCGAATTTCTCTTCGTATTTCTTTATATTTTCCGTCAACGATTTCAAAAACATCTTGGCGCTCGAGGGCGTCATGATTATCCGCGATGAGATTTTGGCTTTCTGCATGCCGGGCATCATGCGGGCGAAATCGAGGATGATTTCCGCCGGTGAATGAGCGATCAGGGTCAGGTTCGAATAGGTGCCCTCGGCGGCGTCTTTATCCAGTTCGACTTGCAGTTGTTTTTGCTGTGGTTGTTGTTGACCTTTCATGATTCCTCCGGTCGGGTTCAGCATGTCGTTACGGTTGCGATGATTTCCGTAAGCATAAACGGCGTAAAGCGCTTGCCATTTGTGCAAAAGCTAATATATTGACCTGCCAAGTCAAATAAAATCATGAAAGGCCAATCAATGACACTCAGCGAAGATCGCGGGTTGCAGATTATAAATAGTCTCGGCGGTAATACGATTGCGGTTATTGGTGATCTGATGCTCGATGAATACCTCTGGGGATCAGTGGACCGTATTTCACCCGAGGCCCCGGTGCCGGTAGTGAATCTGAGCGGCGAAACCTCATCGCCGGGCGGTGCCGCCAATGTGGCCGGTAATATCGTCGGGCTGGGCGATCATGCGCTGTTGATTGGCGTTGTGGGCAACGACAGCCCGGCCTCCATACTCGACTGGCTTTTGCGCGAACGGGGCATCGATACCAGCGGGATGATGTACGATACCGGCCGCCCGACAACGGTCAAAACCCGGATTATCGCCCACAATCAGCAGGTGGTCCGCGCCGATCGCGAGAACAAAGATCCCATCCCGGTGGAGCTCGAGGATCAGACGATGGAGCTGATGGAAAGAAAAAAGAACTCGCTCAAGGGCGTCATCATCTCCGACTATGGCAAGGGGGTGATTACCGCCTCGCTGCTGGAGAAGTTGATCGAGTTCTGCCGCAGCCATGATATCTTCATCGCGGTTGACCCCAAAGAATCCAATTTCCCGCGATACAAAAAAGTTTCGCTGATCACACCGAATCATCATGAGGCGGGCTTCGCCTATGGCCTCAAGATTGTGGATGAGATGACACTTAAGACGGTCGGCAATGGCCTGCTTAAGCGTCTTGAAGCCGAATCGATTCTCATTACGCGGGGTGAACTGGGCATGGCCCTGTTCCAGGCCGGAGAAGAGCCGAGTCTGATCCCGACTGTGGCCCGCAAAGTCTTCGATGTCACCGGCGCCGGCGATACGGTGATTGCATCATTTGTTTCGGCGATAGCGGCGGGAGCGTCGAAAGAAGAAGCGACTCTTATTTCCAATCAGGCGGCCGGCGTGGTGGTCGGTGAGGTCGGGACCGCGACGATCACGACCGAGGCGCTGCGGGAGGCGTTTGTCAGGCAGGCAAAGGTGAGCCGTGCCGAAGTATAAATCCAAACTCATCGCCCGCCCGCAGATTGCCCGGCTGTGTGAAAAGCTTCGGGGGCAGGGGCAGAAGATCGTTTTTACCAATGGCGTCTTCGACATTCTCCACATGGGGCATATCAGCTATTTGGCCAAAGCCGCCGAGATGGGCGATATCCTGATTATCGGGCTGAATACCGATGCCTCGGTCAAGAAGATCAAAGGCCCTGACCGTCCGATCAACAAGCAGGCCGACCGGGCGGGGGTGCTGTCGGCATTGGAGATGGTCGATTATATCGTGACCTTTGGCGAGCAAACGCCCGAGAAGTTGATCAAGCAGGTCAAACCGGACGTCCTGGTCAAGGGCGCGGATTATAAGATTTCCGAGATTGTCGGGGCGGAGTTTGTGAAAGACAGTGGTGGGCAGGTGAAGCGGATCAAATTGATGCAGGGCCGCTCGACGACGGGGCTGATAGATCGCGCCCGGAAATCATAATAGTAGGGCAGGTGCCCTTAAGGGACCTGCCATAATGAGCTTCGGGTGGCCGACCGCTTGCGGGAGGTTCCTGCCAGACTCGGCATATGAAGTGACGTTTGTAACCCACCCATCGGGTGGGTAAATTTTTAGGGTTATTGAGATTGCATTTGTGATAAGTATGAGTATATTTACATATAATATAATGGCAGGAACCCACGGCAAGCCGTGGGCCACCCGGCTCGAAGGGTAGGGAATACATATTTGGCCCCACCCGGTTTTACGAAAAAGTTGGCAAATGGGGACCATTACATTGAATAATTGGTTTGAAATGATTTTGGAAACTCCAAGCTTATTGTTGGATTGGGCAGCACTTCTGCTTTCTTGGCCAGTAGTCATCCTAATTATTTTTCTTGTCACGCTGGGACGCTATGGAGACGAAATTCGTGGGGTATTGGAGCGAATTAAAGGAATCGAGACGAAGTACGGAAGCATTTATTTCGCCGAGAAGGAAGAGACCGCGAAATCAAAGGACTTAATTCCCGTAAATCTGTCTCAATCACCAAAAAATGAGCTACTTGTAAAGATTTCTAATCTCATAAACCAAGCAAATCACGCAAGCGAATCAAATCAGAATGATAAGGCAATATCGATATTGCTTTCAGCAAATCAGCTTCTGCCAAATGATGTATTAATCCTGCATAATTTAGGAGTTATGCTAATTCGATATGGGAAGCAAAAAGGGTCGAAGGAAAAGGAAGTATTTATCCAAGCAGAGATTGCATGCCGACAAGCAATTTATCTGGGAGAAATCTTTCCATATGGAACTTTGTATAACCTTGCACGCGCGCAATCACTAGGAGGAAATATTGAGGGGCTTAAGGAAACTTTGGGAATGATGTCACGAGTAAACCTCCATAAAAATTTGAGAGACGCATTAGTTCATGGTGATAGTGATTTTCAAGGAAATGCCGATGTCGCTTCATTGGCAGAATACAAAGAGCTTATCCAAAGACTAAAATCAGACTAAGTACCTCAATGATCCGATAGCGCTAAGTATTAGATAGGACTGGATGATGGATACCAACAAAAATCCCTTTCTAACGCGACCAATTATGGGATTATAGACAGGCCCGGTGGCGCGACAATCGCATGGCGATTGTCGGGTTCCCGCGCTATTGGTTGGCTACCCCGTACCGCACCTGGCGTCCGGGTAAGGAGATCTTTGGCAGGACTTCGGAATTACGAAATGAAAATATAACATGCAAATATTCGTCAGGTGATTCATCTATGAGCTTGAATACGGATTGTGGATTTCCAGTTTCATCGAATGGAAGCAAGTACTGCATTTTTCACCTTTCCATAGATAACTCTATTTCAGAATCCGGCAGGGTCATGCTGCAAAAGGAATTAGTTGATCAAGTTCTTTTTGGAGATCCGAATTTAAGTGCTACTTTTGTAAAATGCGAGTTCAATTGGCCAATCAACTATTCGCGTCGAAAGGTAGAGAAGCCGATTCGATTTGAAGAGTGCAGATTTAAAGAGCCGGTATTCTTTTACTTATGTGAGTTTCAAGCAAATGTTGAATTTGTCAACTGTGACTTTGAGTTTAAGTTGAATTGTTCCGGTTCAATATTCTATGGAATATTTTCTTTAACAAACGCCGCTCCCGTAGGATATATATTAAATAATTGTATATTTAAGATGAATGTTCTAATTAGCCAGAATAGCGATTTGGTCATTGGTAAGACTATCCCCGCTGAATTTAAATTGAGAGATGTAACATTCGAATCACCGGAAAATGTGGCATTGCGAAATATCTCGCCAAGACAATTAGTGCTATTAAATACGGATATATCTAATATCAAGTATGTACCAATTATGGACTCCAATATTCCTAAACGAGGCATGCTAGGTGACGAATATTATTTGAGAGAGAATTTTGAGACAATAATCGGTGTAGAATTAAGGTGTCTACATCTTGATAGTATTATCCGCAATTACCAATATTTACAAAAGATTATGATTGAAGATAAAGACCATCCCAACGCTACTCAATTCTATTATCGAGAAATGGATCTAATCCGAAGGCGGGGTGGTTTAGGCCCATTTTGGTTACGAAATTCGAAAATTTATAGAATCTTAAATTTGGACCGAATAATAAATTCGCTATCCAAGGTATTCAATTGGCATTTCGTATATAAATGTCTATCAGGATTTGGAACGACGGTAATAAGACCAATATTGATTCTCGTTGGCGTATTACTATTGGTTCCATTGTTTTTTAATATCGGTTGGGGAGGTGTACAGCCGTCGTTCAAGATTGACATAAACAACTTTTCTGGTTTTTGGGAGGCTTTAAGATACTATTGGATAAATTTGGGCAAAAATCTTGCTTCCGTTTTCTACATAAATAAAAACGCGTTCAATCAAGACCCTGGTATATCGACAATTCTGATAATTACTTTGGTATTTGAGAAGTTTATGGCAGCTATTCTTATATCATTGTCCGTCTTATCATTTCGAAGAAAGATTAAAAGGAATTAAGTAAAAAATCAACACACGAGTACCCCGATCCGGCAGGATCGGGAGGAGATGTTTAGTTTTGGCGGGAACCCGCGGCAAGCCGCGGGCCACCCGGGCGCTTTAATCTATAGATTGAAGGCGAAAAGGTAACCCCACTCGGACGCCGAGTGGGGTACCATGTCATCGTCTAATGGCGTATTTGTCGCTGGCGGACAAACTCGTTCACAAGCAAATGGCAGTCAGCGCATAAGGACGTACGCCAACCACTCAACCCCAAAAATTGAATAAATATCCCCTCAAATGACCATTTCTTAATAAAACAACACAAAAATTGAAGAATTGTTAAATATGTATCAAAATATATTGAACATTGTTAAGTTTTTCCGTATATAAATATAAGAATAATTAATTCGGAGGCGGAAATGCCCAAAGAATGGAATGAACTCCTGCAACTGACCGGCGGGAAAAAGATTATCATCGAAAAAGTCGCTGTCCCCGACGCTGATATCAAAATCGAGGGGAAATTCGAGCTACCGCGCCTGGCCACGCTCCCGGCCGATGATCAGGTCTTTATGGCCGCCTTTATAAAAAGCCATGGCTCTATCAAACAGATGGAGAAGTACTTCGGGATCAGCTACCCGACTGTCAAAAATCGCCTTAACAAGCTGGCAGAAAAGCTGGATTTTGTCGAAATCGAGCCGGTTGAGGCCTATGAGGCCGGGCCGAGCCGTGTCGACATCCTCAAGCAGCTTGATCGGGGCGAGATTAGTCTGGATGACGCACTTCTACAATTGAAGAAGGGAGAATAAACGATGTCTGAAGAACGGCGTCAGATTCTGAATATGCTGGCCGAGGGTAAAATCACGGTCGAGCAGGCCGAGAAGCACCTGATCGCCGGGGACTACGACGCGGTCGAGCAGCTCAGCCGGCGGCGGCCGAGCACGATGGGCCGGATGCTGCGGTTCTGCGTCCGCCACCGCGACCAGCCGCTGGGCGAGCTGACCAAGGCGGCGGA
>CAZGLR010000121.1:9096-9901 GCA_964526635.1 uncultured Ignavibacteriales bacterium
GGTCGAGCAGGCCGAGAAGCTGTTGACCGCGGTCGGCGAGGATTCGGCAACCAAGGTCAATTTTGATCGTGAACAATCGTCGGCCAATGGCGAAAAATCAGGCAAAAAACCGAAATTCCTCTGTGTGATAGTCGAGGGCAAGGATGGTTCGCAGCGACGGCATAAAAACGTCAATATCAAGATACCGCTGATGTTAATCAAAGCCGGGGTGAAGATCGGTTCGATTGTCCCGGATCATGCCAGGGACAAGGTCAACCGGGCGCTGGGTGAGCATGGCATGGACGTCGATATCAAGAAAATCGACGATGAGACACTCGATGAGATTCTCAAAGCCCTGCAGACGACCGAGATCATGGTTGATGAAGAAAATGAGAAAATACGGATTTGCTGCGAATAAAATGACGCGCTGACGGGGGCAATGTCAGCGCGTCGAGAGGGGATTACCGGCACCCGGTTGGGCTGCCGGTATATCCATGTCTAATATACTGCGTTTTGTGAAAATCACCAGCCCTCAAGACTGCGAAAATTTTTGAACTGGGCGCTTTCGGCGAAGCTCTGCGGATGCTTCACATACATCAGGACACTGTCGATCATCTTGACATGATTGTATTCTTCCTGCGCGATCCGTTCGAGCAGCTTCTTTTTGGACTGGTCTGTTTCCTCGCCGGCTTTTTCGCGGTAGAACTTCTCGGCCTTTTCCTCGATTCGCAGTGCTTCGGTCCAGGCCGAGACGACATCATCGCCAAAGGGAGCATGGCCGGTCTTTTTCGCCATGTCGTTGAAGATGTTCTTGACTTCGGCCAGC
>CAZGLR010000122.1:0-1858 GCA_964526635.1 uncultured Ignavibacteriales bacterium
GGTTTACGTTTTGATCGAGCTAACTTTCCCCATTCGAAAAGTAAAAAGTGTTACCATACTATCGTCGATCAATCCCGGCACCATTACCAACATAGCTCATCGTTTGCCGACGCCAAAAAAAAATGCCCCGCTTCGGTGCAGGAAGCGGGGCAATTTTTTCAGATAAGCTGCTTTATCAAAGCTACATTATCAAAGCCTATCCCGTTACTTCATCAGGATCATCTTCTTCGTGGCCGTGAATGATTCAGCACTGGCCTTGTAGAAGTACATACCGGAAGCAACTGTGCCACCCGAGTTGTCAGTACCATCCCAGATCACGTTAACCGTAGAGGCCGCATCGTGACCGGCGAAGGTCTTGACTACCTGACCGGTGACGTTATAAATCGTCAGCGTCCATTCGGATTCGAACGGGAGGCTGAGCGAAATCGTCGTGGTCGGGTTAAACGGGTTCGGATAGTTCTGAGCCAGTTCGTACTCGGACGGCAGGATGCCGATCGAAACTTCAAGCTCAGCACCATTGTAGTCAGCCATGTCAACATCAACCAGTTCGAGGGTACCGTTGACCGGGATGGACAACAGGTTACCTTCGATGATTTCCATACTTTCTTCGATGTCGAGGACGAGGACACGAAGTTCATCGTCGTTGACATTGTAGATGAAGTTGTAATCGCTGGTCGGTTCACCAACGATGCCGTCGACGTGGAACGTCAACAGAGCGGCACCAGCGGTGATCGAGGACCGATATTCGACATTCATCTGACCATTAATCTGCTGCGCGGTAACCGTCACGTTTTCAGCCGGAGCCGGTTTCGGATACGGGAGGGCGTCGCCCTGGATAACGCGGACCAGGTAAACCAGGTCGGCGATCGACAGGGTCTGACCGTCCTTATTCACATCCGAAGCCGCGATCGAGGCTTCAACATGATCGTTGAAAGCGCTGAGGCCGTTGATGAAGTACGAAGAGTACATAACAGCGTCAGCAATTTCGTGGGCGATACCGTTGACGTTGATGTCGCCAGGGGCATCAATGTCTTCGGAGCAGATAATGTCAAAACCACCAGTGACGAAGTCAATAGCGCGAAGCGGGTATTCCTTGTCACCGATGAGACAGCTGCTTGGCGCGCCGGTGTAGCTCGGCAGCGGACCGTGGTTGGTGATATCGCCGACATAAGGATCGAAGCTCAGGACTTTGCGTTCCAGGAAGAGCGTGTCACCTTCTTTAGACGAGATCGTGTTGTCGCCACAATCCAGCCAGAACCATTCGACCGGGGCATACATGCATTCGAAGGTACGGTCGTTGGTCACCAGGAACTTCAGGGTGAACAACTGGTTGAAGCCGCCTTCGTTGTTGAAGCAATCAGGATGCCACGGGCCGTTGTTGGTTTCGGCAAGGGCTACCACCCGGACCAGGCCGGACGGACAGCCGCCATCGCAGTTGCCACTGGCGCCATTGCGATAGGTGAAATATTCCCATTCGCAATTGGTCAGCAGATTACCCATTTCGGCGGAAACGAAAGTCAGCGCCGAAGCGTCATAGGCAATCAGGAAGTCGAAACCGCCCATTTCCATCGTCGTGTAGGCGTCGTCGAGCGTGACATTCAGGTCATAGTAATGACCCTGCAGCACGGCTTCCATCTTCTGGATGGAAACTTCAAACGTCGGTTCCACGGTGATGGTAAAGGAACAGGTGTCGGCATTGACGGTATTACAGGCGTCGAGGTTGGCGCCATCAGTGACAATCACTGTAGCAGTCCATGTGCCGATGTAGGCCACTTCCTCGAGGATATCCCAGGTAAATTCGCCGGTGCCGGCGTCCACGGAGGGAGCACCCGGGCCGGTAAAGCCGCCAAGGGTGTAC
>CAZGLR010000122.1:1868-9830 GCA_964526635.1 uncultured Ignavibacteriales bacterium
TAAGAGCAGACGGGCCGGCGTCAGGATCGACGGCGGTGGCTGTCGCGCTTAAAATAACACCCCACAGAGTGGTGATGTTGTCGGGGCAAGTGATAACCGGAGCTTCGTTGGTCACCGAAATGACAAACGTACACTCGTCGGTACCACCATATGCGTCGGCTACTTCAATGGTGACCGTGTTGCAACCAATGTTTGCACCGTTCGGAACGAACTGATACAAACCACTTGCGCTCACGGTACCGGGACCATCGACCTTCGAGAAGGTCAACGCATCGCAACCACATGCCAGATCAGGGTCATCGGCTGTCAGCTGAATCGAATAGACGTCTTTCCACGACATTTCGAAATCAGCCGGGCAATTGGTGAATGACGGATCGGCGTTGACGATATTAATACCACCAGCATTGATTGTCGGCAGAATCAGATTCGCATCGGAGTCGACAAACGCGGTCTCATAGGGAGCCACGACAGCGCCTTCGATGGTCATCGAACCCAGCAAACAGTCAGTATCAAGAGTCAGCTCGAGCTGACCGATCTGACCATCACCGACACCCAAATCAGTACCGGTCAGCTTGACCGCACCAAAACGGAATACGTCATTGGTGGGAGCATCGAGATACTGCAGGCTGTAACGGAGATCGAGAATATTGGAAAGCGACAGCCGGTCATCAAAGATGAGATCCGTAACGGTAGCATCAATGCCACCGGCAACCGTCTGACCAACAATATCAATCGCCGCCAAGTCAACGTCGTTCGCTACAATCACCGGAATATAGACCTTGGTACCAGCGGGAGAGGGGCAAATCGAAGTGGATCCGTATGTAATCGTATTCTGAGCAAATCCGAATGAGGCCGAGACCAGAATCAGGAACGAGGTCAGCAATGATAATGTAAGTAGCTTGTTATGCTTCATTACATTGCTCCTTTGAATTTAGTTCAATATGGCACCACCTGAGCAGTACCACACTGAAGTCACCTTTTTACCTAAAACCTTGCAAAAGGTTAACTTAAGCATAAACAGAGTACGTCCACCGGCGGCCGGCACTACGGCACGACACCCGACAGCCGCATCTGCTTGGTTTCTCCAGTCAAATACATCGCTACTCGTTTAGTAAAAAGGGCTTTTGTAAGAGCATGTTGTCCCTGCGGTAAAAAAGCAGGTCCGAAATGTAAAGCTACTAAGGTGCTGTTGGAACTATAAATTGGTGCGTAACACAACTTATCCCTAGACATCAAAAAACTAATACATTCCGGCGAATTGTCAAGATATTTCTTGGTGCAAAAAATGCACAAAAGCCCTAAAAACGGGCAGTTAGACCAATTGATACTAAAAGCAGATTGGAATTATCCTCTCTGACCGCATGATATTCAAATTCACCATCAAATAAGATATTCAGCGCAATATATTCAGTAAACGAATAGGACGCCACCAAGGACGCCGATAAAAAGTTGTAAGACGTTAGTATATCATCGTTTTGAACATATTCACGATGCCCGAATGTCCCCTCGATATCGAAGAAAAAATCTCCCAAACCCAGATACCCGCCAGTCAGTCCGAACTCACCCTCGGTATAACTCTCATCAAAACTCCCCTCAATATCATCATAGGGCTCCTCCGTCCGATACGCGATTTTACCTACCGGCCCCAAGCTCCAGTCAGATAACGAGTTGACGAATTTAACCTGTGTCTTTATCAGCGTATAATCACGATTTATAATATCGGTAAACGCATAGCCATAGTGCTCCAGATATAAACTCAAAGAACCATCCCACCTGCCGCCCAGATCTATCGTCCCGCGACCACGTACATAAAACGCGGTGAAATCATCTTCTCCACCCCCTTTATTGTAATCCTTGAGTTGTACTTCACCTTCGAAACTGACATAGGTTGCCAGCGAGACATAGATATACTCGGCCAGAAAACGGAGATCATTGTAATCGGCCTCCAATGAATCAGGCACCCGACGATGACTGAAACCGGCCGACCAGGATATCTGATGATCCATATTTCCCAGAAAAAAATCTCCGCCCAGACGGGTCTGCCAGAGATTATAATCGTAATTCCGATAACCGGATATAGACGTCGTTGCGGAATTATCATTCGCCACGGAATCACCAATCTGATCTTCGGCGAACGAAACCGCTTCTACACTCAATCGGGTATTCAGACGGATCCGGTTGCTGAGGGCCGTCCGGCCAAGGAGTTCGCCCCGATAATAATTATAGCCGACATTGAGATAGGCGTCGGCCTCATCCTGATCATAGGGTGATTTGTTTTCGAATTTGCCTCTAAGACGGAGATTGTTTCGGGTATCACCAAGAAGATAAATTCCCTCGGCCCGGGAGAGAAAACGGTCCCCGGACAGTTCAAAATCGGCTTTGAGATTAATCAGATTATCCGGCAGATTGACCGACAATCCGACGTCCGTACGAAAGATCATGTCGGTGATCTGGTCGGTGGCCAGCACCCATCGCTCGATTGGATCGTTGGTCGTGGTATCGAAAATAGCGTCGTAATATTCCTGCGAAATCGCCTGATATTCAATTGTCGAAGAGGCCGTAAAAGCATGGCTGGTCGAATCGGCAACGGCACTGCCGGCTGCGGCAAGAAGTACTATCAGGCAGAGGACACCGATTTGGCGGATCACGAATTTTCCCTATTCTCCCAGCAGGTCAGACACCCGGTCAACTGTCTGGCGTGCAGCCTGGAGCTGTACCGTGGCCTTTTGATGATCACCGGCGCGATAGGCCTCTTCGGCGCGATCAAGATGATCCAGGGCAGCGCGATATAGACGCTCAATTCTGGTGTTACCGGACAACTGAACCTTCTCGGTCAAAAGCTCCGCCTGACGCCGTATCGCCTGATAGGTCTGTTCGATACGGGCCGGCTCCCGGATTTCCTCGGATAATTCAGCAAGTTGTTCGACAGCGCTCTGGAGCGTATTAACGGCAGCTTCAAGACGGCCCTCGGCGGCGATGTCATCGGCACGCTCCCGATTCCGTTCAGCCTGGTCGAGTTGAATTCGTACGTCGGGATCGTTTTGCGAGGCACTCAACTGGATACGGTCGCGTAAGGTAAAATAGCGATCACCCAGCGCATTATACCGTCTTCGCAATTCCATGTAGCCGCCGACATCCTCGATCAGCTTTTCCAGCGCCTTACGCGCCTGCAGGGTCATCTGCAACGACATTTTCAGGCGGCCATTGTGAAACAACTCGGTGGCGCGCTGCTGCTTTTCATGTATCGAGTCGAGCAGCATCAGCGCCTGCTCGGGCGTATCCATGGAAACCTGTTCATTGACCCGGGCCAGCATGTTGTCGGTTTTCTCCAACTCACGCCGGACATAGCCTTCATTGGCATCGGCCTGACGGGTCAGGGCGATTGCCCGCTGCGCCCGTTCGCGGGCATTGAGTGTATATTTGCCGGCCGTAATGGCCATGACATCGGTGACAGTCCCGGAATTGACCAGATTCCTGGCCCGTGTCTGAAGACGGACCGCCATCTCGAGCTGATTGCGGGCCCGTTCCGAGCCGCTTTCGATCACGACTTCTTTGGCCCGCTCGATGACCATGTCGGTCTTTTCCAGGGCCTGGGCCAGAAGCTGACGGTCATTACCGGGACCATGCTGGGCCAGGGCCACCCCGCCAAGCAGCATCATCAGTACCAGGGCCGTGGTCAACCGTCGCATTATCGTTACCTTATGCCTCATAAGCCGTCCTTTGTACATATTCTCTGGCCACAATACCTCAAGTTTTATGCCGAAACAGCAATCGTACAAAGGCAGTCGTAAGATATTATCCGGCAGCGTTATCTGTCAATATCTCTCTGGCCGGTACAATACTGTCTCGTACCCCGACGGCCATCTGTACCCTGGGGGACACAGTTATGGTTCGATATCATGGACATTCATCCGTGAATATAGACGGCGCCGGGTAATACCCAGCAGTCTGGCGGCTTCGGTTTTGTTATTGCCGGTGCGCTTGAGCGCTTCCAGAATTTGCTCTTTTTCGCTTTCGCCCAGCGACTTAACACCAACCGATGCGGCCGGATCCGACGGCGCCAGGTCCTCATAATCAATCGAAATACACCCCGGATTGATCGGCTCATCACCAGCCAGAATCACCGCTCGATCAAGGATATTCTTCAGCTCCCGGATATTGCCCGGCCAGTGATAGGCCATGAGCATCTGTTCCACCTCACGGTCCAGATCGGGATATGCAAATCCTTTCTTTTCGAGGAAATAGCGAGCCAGAAGCGGGATATCCTCCCTGCGCTGTCTTAACGCTGGCAGCGCGATAGGAAAGACATTGATCCGGAAAAACAGATCCTCTCGAAACCGGCCGTCTTTGACCATTGCCTTCAGATCGCGATTAGTGGCAGTCAATAACCTGACATCGATTTTGACCGGATCAACTCCGCCGACCCGGACCATCTGTTTTTCCTCCAATACCCGCAACAACTTAGCCTGAATCGAAGCCGACATTTCACCGATTTCATCGAGAAAAATTGTGCCGGTATCGGCCAGCTCAAAACGGCCTGGTTTGCGCTTGATCGCGCCGGTAAAGGCTCCCCGTTCGTGACCAAACAACTCCGATTCCAGTAACGTCTCGGTCAATGCCGCGCAGTTGACAGCAATAAACGGCCGGCTTTTCCGGTTCGACTTTTCATGGATCATGCGCGCGGCCAGTTCTTTGCCGCTGCCGGATTCACCGGTGATCATCACTGCGGCATCGGTCTTTGCTACTTTATCTATCAGATCGACAAATGCTTTCGTGGCCGGAGCTTGCCCGATAAATTTGTCATAGGCCAGTTGCTCAAAGTCTTGCTCGCGCATCTCCTTGAGATGTTCGGTTTTGCGATGCGCCAGAAGGCGCCAGACCAGCATGGTCAGCTCTTCGAGCGGAAATGGTTTAACCAGATAATCCGCCGCGCCCTTTTTCATCGCCTCGACAGCATTTTTGACCTCGGCAAAGGCGGTCATCAAAACGACAATCGTCTCCGGTCGATGCTCCGTAATCCAGGCCAGGATCTGCATGCCGTCGGGGGCCGGATAACGGATATCGGAAACGACCAGATCATAAATCCGCGACTGTAAGAGTGACATCGCTTCCTTGCCATTGGCAGCTGTGTCGACATCATGCCCTTCGTCAGTCAGGTTGGCCGAGATCAAAAGGGTCATCTTGGGCTCATCATCAATTACCAGTATGCGGCTCATCCATTTTCTCCTCGCGGCAGGCGAATTTCAAAGGTGGTTCTATTGGGTATATCGTCGGATAATGCGATTTTACCACCCATCGCCTCCACCAGGCGGCGCGTCAGATACAATCCCAGCCCGGTCCCGCTGGCTTTGGTGGTATAAAACGGCTCAAACAACTTGCTCCGTTGAGCGGACGGAATACCTGCACCGGTATCGGATACAGCGATTCTCACAAAGCGACCATCGGATTTGGCCGACAGTGCTACCATTTTTTGTTCAGCGGTATCATTATCAGCTGCGGCCTGCAGGGCGTTGAGCAGCAAATTGATCAACACCTGTCGCAATGCGACATTATCGGCGGGAAGTAAAATTTCAGTTTCCTCCAGTGTGACACCCAACTCAACTGATTTTTCGGCAAATTGCCTGCCGAATTGCCTTACAATCTGATCGATTATCTCCGTCAGCGATACCATTTCTATATTCAGCGATAAATCACCGCGTGCAAATTTGAGATATCCGGTCACGATACTGTCGAGCCGGGCGACCTCCTCGACAATAAACGATGCCTCGGGATCATCGTATTTCTTACCGAGCCGTTCTCCGGCCGCCCGGAGAATCATCAGCGGGTTTTTCACCTCATGGCTCACCACCGCGACCATGCGTCCCAAGGCCGCCTGGGTGCCGGCCTGAATGATCCGTTCCTCGGCCATAGCCAGCCGACGGTTGAACAGAATAAATATCACCAGAAGCACCGCCACTGCCGCCGCCGAACCGCCGGCCAGAAGAAACAAATTACCGCGCAAGGCCTCCAGCAGGGTGAAATACCCCGCGCCGGCCTCTGTGACTACCAGGGCCGCGACTGTGCTGTCGATGCCATACAATGGCGCATAGGCCGATTTCAAATAGGTCCCGTCGACATTATACAATGGCGACGCGGTCGGTCGCCCGCCGATCGCCTCTTGCAACTGCGTAAAATTGGTGCGGGCCAGCAGATATCCCTGACTGGGCCGATCGAGACGGCTCGAAACGAGATAGTTGAAATCGATATCGATAATCGATGCCTCAGAAAGCGAATCGATCGTGGCCAGCGAGTCGAGATACATAAGCACTTCGGCATAGGTATCGAGATTATCCAGTAGCAGATCCTCGACCTGCAATGGCTCAATATGCAGCGCGACACCGGCGGCGACACCGGTCAGGCGGCGCGAAAGCTGTGTCTCGAGATAGGATGATATCGATTGATAATACCACCACCAGCCGATATTGACCGCGATCAGGACAGCGATGGTAAACACGATTGCCGCCAGGGCTGTTTTGCGACGGATCCGCATGCTGTAATTTGCGGTGCTGCAATGCTATAGTCAACTATGATTCGTGGCGGGGCGAGAAGGGGGCGAATCTGCCTGCACCGGGCCGGCCGCCCGATCCTGCCGGATAGGGCTACCAATTCTTAATCGCCCACAACTTGTCATCTACAATCAGCTGCCCACAACTTGTCGCCCACTACGGAGCGGCTTTGCTGCGGAGTCGTAGGTTTATATATTTGTTGAGCTATGTTGCCTTTTGACCTGAATGCCACACCCTGCCGGGTGCGGTACCGTGTCATCATTCGTATCCCAACCCTGAAGGGTTGGGGCACCGGGAAATAGAAATTATGCACAACCAGCCTCGCCCGGTGGGTGCGGTACCCCGCGGGGATGATGCTTCAATAGTTTAACCGGGTGGCCCGGGGTCCTTGAGCCCGGGGCAATATGAATGATGGAATCAACTTTGACCTGCGTTCAAGGACCGCAGGTCATCCCGATCTATCATTCGTCACTCGTGCGCGATGGCCCCTCGATGACTTCGTAGTACCTTTCCCGTGCGGCCTTCGGGATCGAACGGCCCTCCGGCAACTTCAATATCTTCACTGTCATGCTGTGCTTGCCTTTGACCGCAATAATATCGCCGACCGAAATATTTTGCGATGGTTTCGCTTTGCGATCATTAACGTGAATGTGACCGGCGTCAGCCATCTCTTTGGCGACGGTGCGTCGCTTGATTATACCAAGATCGGAGATAAGGCTGTCGAGTCGCATCGATTTATTCGAATCCCCGGACATCGACATAGATTTTCTGCTTGAGTTCATCGACCCAGGCGCGGACCATGGTTGCTGTCTTTTCCTGACGGGCCAGATTGCGCAGGATATCGTAGTCTTTTTCGAAGGTCAGTTCACGGCTCTCGCTGCGATCGAGCAGTTTGATGATATGATAACCCAGCTTGGAACGAACCGGGGTGCTGATTTCGCCGACTTCCATAGTTGCCAATGGTTCTATAAATTCGGAGCGAAGACGGTTATATGTCATTGGCTCCAGCTCACCGCCAAGGCCGCGCGATTTATCATCATCGGAAAATTCCTTGGCCAGTTCCGGGAAATCGGCGCCCTGCTGCAGGGCGGTGTACATCGAATCGATGCGGGTTTTGGCGCGCAGGGAATCCTGCGGCGAGGGAACCAGGGGCAGAAGAATCTGGCTGACATCGACACTGTCGCCGAGGCGGCGATGGCTCTTGATAATATGCCAGCCGAATTCGGTTCGCACCGGCCCGGATACCGACCCGGGTTGCAGCGAAAATGCCGCCCGTCCGAATTCCTCGACAACTTCCTCTTTGGTGATAAAACCGATCCGTCCGCCAACCGCACCCGGGACTTTATCTTCATAGGCTGCGGCGGCAACCGAGAAAGTTTCACCGGCCAGGACTTTCTCGCGGGCGGCTTCGGCCATC
>CAZGLR010000123.1:0-9752 GCA_964526635.1 uncultured Ignavibacteriales bacterium
ATTGGTACTGTTGCAATCATGATTTACCATCAGTCGCGCCGCAGCCGGCCATCCTGAAAGAAAAAACCATCCGGACCTCTGTATCAAATTCGAACATGATACTGGTCTGTTTTTGTCATCATCCCGAAAATCAAAGCATTAACGTACAGCCACCGGGGTAAGATTCTGGATTTGAGCGGCAGTTGATCCCTTCGCCAGAAAGCCAAAAAGCCCCGCGCGTGGGGCTTTTTGGAATCCGCGACATAAAGAGGCTCTTGGATTTTAACTTTATACCGCGTGTTCTCTCACCGTATCAACCGAACAAGTTATACTCAGGCCGGCCCGTGATTGTGAGCAAAACCACAGCAAAGATACAGAGAGAGTGCTTTATAATATGCTTTTATCGGCCATCCTTACAATATACATACTCCCGATTCCGTTCGGGCAGTCACATGACTGTGACGGCGAAGCTCCGCTTCCCTACATTACCTGACGCAAAAATAGCACTTGCATATTTAAAACTCAAGATAAATTAATGGTAAATTAATACTTTCCAAATCATGGAGTCTTCAGTCAATACCCGTGCTCCGGGCATCAACTATTTTGGGTCGAATTTCAGCGATTCATCGATGATGCGATAATCGGTAATGCGGTCGAGACGAAATTGCTTGTTGGAATTGGACAGGAGGCATTTGGCTGTGATGTACCCGACGCCATCGCGGTTGAACAGTAAAATCGGCTTAACATGCCTCGGTTTACCGCGATATGAGCCGCCGCGATAGACGATCTCCATGGTGGCGCCGCTATCCATGGCCCGCACGAACATTTCGGTCATCCGTTCATCAATGCGCGTAATCAGGGGGCCGCCAAAGGTATAGCGATTGAGAGAATTGAGGATCTTAATCATCTTTTCCTGACTGCCGAATTTTTCTTTGCAATGCAGAAAGAGTTTCATCACCAAAACCGAGTCGGCCATGGCGCGATGGGACTGGGTGTCGACGAGATTGAAACTACGGCAGACGTTTTCGAGGCCATAGGTGGTCAGGGTCGGAAAAGCGGATCGGGTGATGTCGATCTGGTCGAGGATGGTAGTTTTTGGCATGATAATTCGGGTGGCGATGGCTTCGTGGTTTATAAATCCGATATCGAAGGAAGCGTTTTGAGCCAGGATCGCGATATTATCGCTGGCAATGAAATCAATAAAACGACCGAGTACGTCGGCGATATCCGGTTTTTCTGCGACCATCTCATCAGTAATATGATGAATCCGCATGGCGGTGGCCGGAATAGGGGCGCCGGGATTAACCAGCTCGGCGAACTTATCGAGGATTTTGCCTTCCCAGTCGAATTTCAAGGCGGCGATTTCGACGATTCTTCCCTCAGCCGCCGACAGACCGGTGGTCTCAGTATCGAAGGCAATAAAGTGTGTCTCGGCGTTTATCATATCTGGAGTATAGGGTATTGGCTGCCTACAGTCAAATTGCAGGCAGTTTTTGACTGGATTATTTTTTGTTATTCAATCACCTGCAGCTATTGTCAAAATTAAATTGAGACATTAGTTTAAACGATTGTACAATGAAATACAGCACGTGGATGTGCTTAAGTAAGGACTCTAATGTATGACAGTGATTCTCGACGGGTCATCATTGACCATAGAAAAAGTAAAGGCAATCGCCCGTGACAACGAAACAGTTAAACTGGGCGATGGCGCACTGGACCGTATCAAGGCCTGCCGGGCGATGCTCGATGAGAAAATCAACGCCCAGGAAATTATGTATGGCGTCAATACCGGGATCGGTGAGTTTTCCGAAGTCGTCCTCCCCCCCGACAAGATCAAGGATTTCCAGCGGTATCTGATTTATAACCATAGTGCAGGTATTGGTGCCCCGGCGCCGGCGGAATACGTGCGGGCAGCGATAGCCGGCCGCATCAATGTGCATGCCCACGGCAACTCCGGGTGCCGTCCTGAAATCACGCAGACTCTGGTCGAAATGCTCAACAAGGGTGTGACACCCTTTGTCTGCCAGCGCGGCTCGGTGGGCGCGTGCGGCGACCTGGCGCCGATGTCGCAGATTGCGCTTCTGATGCTGGGCGAGGGCAAGGCGTATTATCAGGGCAAATTGTTTGAAGGTAAAGTCGCGATGGACCGGGCCGGCATTGCCATCCCGGGGCTGGAAGCTCGCGATGGTCTGGCGATTATTAACGGTTCCAATGTCCTGACCGGGATGAGTGCGTTGTTTTTATATGACGCCAATCGCTGGTTGAAACAGGCCGAGATTGCGGCGGCGATGTCGCTGGAGGCGCTCAAGGCCAATATGTTGCCGTATACGCCTAAGCTGCATGAGGTACGGGGCTTTGCCGGGGCCGTGCGGACAGCCAAAGCCATCGGAAAAATGGTTGCCGGTGGTGATCTGGCCGAAGGGCGGATTACGTGCAAGGTGCAGGATGCCTATTCGATGCGTTCGACCCCGCAGGTGATCGGCGCGGCGCATGATGCCCTGGCTTATGCCCGCAGCCAAGTGGAAATCGAACTCAACGGCGTCAATGATAATCCGATCTTCTTCCCGGAAGAAAAGATGCAGTTGTCGGGGGCCAACTTCCAGGGAACGCCGGTGTCGGTACCAATGGATATGGCCGGGTATTGTGTGACGATGGTCAGTGTCATGTCGGAACGGCGCATGAATCGATTGAATAATCCGGCCCTCAGTGTCGGTCTGCCGCCGTTTTTGACCAAAGGCGCCGGGATGTTTTCGGGGCTGATGCTGAGCCAGTATACCGCCGATGCGCAAATTGTGGAGCAGCGGATTCTGTCGATGCCGGCATCGATTCAGTCGATTCCGGCGGCAGCCGACCAGGAAGATTTTGTCTCGATGGGCATGAATACAGCCATCAAGAATGCGCAGATCCTCGACCTGGCCTATGGTGTTCTGGGGATTGAGTTTATGGCCGCGGCGCAAGCGCTGGATTTTCGTGAATATGCCTTTGGCGCCGGGGTTAAAAAAGCCCATGACGTGATTCGCAAATACGTGGCCTTTCTCGATATCGACCGGCCATTGTATCCCGATCATACCCGGATGCAGGAGCTGGTGAAAAGCGGCGAGATTCTCGAAGTGGTCGAAGCGGAAATCGGAAGCCTCGGGTAGAGTGTACCGTCAATTGGCGATATTATATACTGATTGACAAATATGTACGGCTGACGTCAATTTTACAGTTTACTAAAACTGCAATAATATTTACCCGCTATGTTGCCGGGCTTTCAGTGTGGAAATCCGGATCAGCCTCCTGGGTTTTAATGCTCACCATTGAGAGTTTGTAGTGTTGTCACCTTGCCCGGGGACTTGCAAAAGCCCCCGGGATTCATATAGATGTAATCGCCTTATCAGTTTACTCCGGGCATCTGCCTGTCAAAACACTGAAATTCGATCGTACGGCCATCGGGATCGGTGGCAAAAAAATGATATATTTCGTATTGAGGATTTTCCCGAGGCGATGACTGCGCCCGGTCTTCGAGTTTCTCGTACATGCGATCGACATCATCACGAGTGGGGTAATAGAAGCAGATAATACCGCAGGCGTCGGTGCGTTCCCGTTGACAAAAGCCAAGAAGCATATTGCCATGCTGCAGCACCGTGCAGTCGGCCTGTACAAGCCAGGTGCTGCAATTTATGATTTCGGAGTAGAAATTAACGATGTGGTCGTAATTTTGGGTGGCATAGAAAACGATGCCGTTCATAGTATTCTCCTTCCCCGCTATTTTGGTGGCAGTGCTGTTTCTTTATACGAATTATGGTGGTATCGGGCAAGGGCTTGGATCTTTTTAGACGGATAATTGTGCTTAAATTCGCCCGACAGATGTCGATATTGTCATATAAGACCGCAAGGTCCCTTAATAATCCGAAGCACCTTACTGTATCAGCCAGGGAGGAGGGTATTCAGGCTTTTCCTCCCTTTTTTTTTGCTCGTCACCATATCCTAACAATATCCTAACAATATCTTGACAAAACGCTAATAATATGCTATTGTGTACAATATAGGTCCACGCTATCCGCAATAAATCTTCTCGACAGGCATTATTGTTGTATGCGGGTTTCAATGATCGCCACAGCACAAAAATAAAAATAGACCATCGAGTCTTTTGCAGGAGGACTGCATGAGAGTACGTTTAACTTTGTTGACAGTTGCCGTATTTTTCGCGACCACAGGATTGCTTACGGCGCAGCAATGGTCGCTGGATTCATCGTATACGCTTACTATCAAGGCTGAAGCGATCGCTGATGAGGGTGGTCGGCTGCCGTGGGCCGGTATTGATCCGGCTCTTGATCCCTGGGGTTTGTGCCCTGTTTTGGATCCCCCGGCGCCTCCTCCGCCGGATGCCGTACATGACTGGACGAAAACGATTGGTTACACACCTGATCGAATACTTCTGATGTGCCCGGCAACAACGGACACCTTTGATCTCGGAGCCAGTGCTTCGGTGAGTTGTACTGATGAGGATCTTACGCCTCCCCCGGTTTTTGTCAATGGTGACGCCACAACGGTAATCGGCATCAACGGTCTCGGAACCCGGACGATTGAGATAAAATGGCGCTCGACCACACATCCGTCTTGTGGCTCGGAGTTTTACTTTGCCAGAGCCTGCAGCGAGCTTATGACACAACTGCCATTGATTATTGACACATACCCATCGGGCGCCGACTTGCGCGTACTGTATGAGTGGGACTTTCAATATGAGGGGGTGCCATTGCATGAGTGCCCCGGCGATCCCTCATGTGGGGCG
The DNA here is from genome assembly GCA_964526635.1 of uncultured Ignavibacteriales bacterium. Taxonomy (GTDB): domain Bacteria; phylum Zixibacteria; class MSB-5A5; order GN15; family JAAZOE01; genus CAZGLR01. Next base: position 4,757 of record CAZGLR010000123.1, read on the forward strand.
AAAACCTTTGAAGACCCGGAATTTATCATGGGCGATTTGGATCTTGACATTGATGGCAACGGTCCGGGATTGATTTACAGTTTTTTCGATAACACGCTGAATACAGGTACAGGCACGGGAACGGTTGATATCCCCAACGCCCCTGATTCGGTGGTCGTAACGGCCAGTATCCTTTCGGCGGCGATGGCAACTATCGAATGGCCGGGGCCGCAATGCGTGCCGCAGGGATTTTGCGATCATGCCGGATCGGAGTTCTGCGGAAGTCTGACTTTGACAGTCTATGCCCGGACTTTCATTCCACCATATAATCAGCCGATTTGTGGCGGGTATCTGCGACCGGTTGATTCGACCGGCGATGGCCCCAATTATACGTTTTCCATCTCGCAATATGAGATCACAAACGAACAGTATTCTGATTTTTTGAACTCGGCCGAGGCCGATGCCGGCGCCACTGCCCTCAGTTCGTTTATGACCTGGGATGCCGACGGCAATGTCTTCACGACCGGCGGTGATCCGATGTTTTATGGTAACCCTGCGCTGCCGGGATCGAAAATTTATTATGATCCATTCAAACCGGCCGGGTATCGCTACAGTGTCGTACCCGGATATGAAAAATTCCCCGCGGTGGGTATGACCTGGGTCGGGGCGGTTAAATTCTGCAACTGGCTGACGATTGTCGAGAGCCTGGGACTCGGCGAACGATGCTACACGGAGGGTAATGATCTCATGGATTGGCATCCGGTGACGATTTCAACTTCCGACTGGCAGACTCGTGATTTGAATTCCAGCGAACGGCTGAACCTTGTGAGTAATTACGATGGATTCCGCCTTCCGATGGATAACCAGGGCGTGTTGACCGGATGGATCAGCAATCAGGTCGATATTTACAATGAATTTTACAAGGCGGCGGCATATGATCCCGCGGCACCATCGTCGCGCACCGGACCGGGTAGTGCGACCGTCCCGGATAATCACTGGTTTTATGGTTTCGGGCGTGATGTAATCGGCAGCGATGATGCCAATTACCTGAATAGTGTCGATCCATTCGACAACGATGATGCCCCGGTGGGGTACTTCAACGGTGCCACGTTCCTGGCCAATGGCATCACGCCGACGGAAAACTCGAATAATTATTACGACTTGTATGACATGAGTGGCAATGTCTGGGAATGGGTACAGTGTCAGGCGATCGGATTATGGAGCCAGCATGGTTTGCGAACGGGGTCGTTTTTAGATACGCCGGATTTGACAGCGGCATCGTATCGCAGTCCGGCAGCGGTCACCGATTATGGTGAGCATATCGGTTTTCGGGTGGTCTCTGCGATGTGCGCGAGTGCCGGGTATGTGTGCGGCGATGCCAATGGTGACGGTATGGTCAACGTCGGTGATGCGATTTACATTATCAATTTTGTCTTTAAGGGCGGTCCTCCGCCGGTGCCTATGAATGCCGGAGACGCTAACTGCGACGGCGGCGTCAATGTGGGCGACGCCGTATACATCATCAATTTTGTTTTCAGCGGCGGTCCGGCGCCATGTTGTCCGTAATTTGATAGCACAAGATACGGAAAAAGGCCGGTTTTGAACCGGCCTTTTTTATGTGGGATACTTTGCAGCTATTGCAGCTCAATAATTTCCAACCGGTGGTTGGAATCGGGGTGACTGGAGGATGGACCCTCGGTCAAAAGAGCGTAGTGACCTTTGAGATTATGGTCAGTTACCCATTGTCGAATAAAGTCATTCCAGCGATCAGGGAATGAGGTCGTCTTGACCGGCATGACGCCATAGGAAAAGAGCATTTCCCGGCAGGTTTTATCATGGGGGCTGAGCCCGGCGACCCAGACAGGCAGATGGAAGCGGGCGATGCGTCGGGCCGATGCCCCGCTCAGAGTGGGTGCAAACACTCCGGCCGGGCAGATGTAATCGAGGCAGGCCTCGACGCTGTGGGCGATCAGGTGTTCGGGTTGATAATCATCTTCAGATCTATTTTTGGAAAACAAATCGGTCAGTGATTTCGGCGCTTTGGTTGGTTCGATTTCTGCGGCTATTCGGGCCAGCATAGCGACCGATTCAACCGGGAATCGTCCGATCGCCGATTCGCCCGAGAGCATGACGCAATCGGTGCCATCGAGGATGGCGTTGGCGACGTCGGTAGCTTCGGCGCGGGTAGGCAGGCGATGTTCGGTCATTGATTCGAGCATCTGGGTAGCGGTGATGACCGGTTTTGATTTGAGGTTGGCCCGCCGCACGAGATCCTTCTGGACCCGGGCAATTTTTTCAATTGGCACCTCTACCCCCAGATCGCCGCGCGCGATCATGATGCCATCGGCGGCATCGATGATGGCATCGATATTGGTCAAAGCCAAGGAGCGTTCGATTTTGGCGATGATAAACGGCTGGGCGCCACATGCTGCGGCGGCGGCGCGGACGGCATGGATATCATCGGGCTCTTCGACAAACGACTGACTGACAGCATCGATACCCTGTTCGATGGCGAATTTCAGGCAGTCGCGATCATGATCGGTGAAAGCAGAAATACCAAGATCGATGTCGGGCAGATTCAAACCCTTGCGGGAGCGGAGTTCGCCGCCGACTTTGACAGAGCAGATAACGTCGCGTTCCTTGACGCTGGTGACTTCAAGCTGAATGTAGCCGTCGTTGATATAAACAAGATCGCCCTTGTTGACGACCTCGGGCAGAGACGGGAAATTAACCGATATCCGTTCGGCGTTGCCGATGATGGTCTCGGTGGTCAGGACGAGGCGGTCGCCCTGGGTGATATCGACGCCCTCTTCGGCCATCTCACCGATGCGGATTTTCGGGCCGGGCAGATCAGCCATGATAGCCGTACGGATACCGGTATCGGTTTCGGCTTGTCGGATATTTCGGATAGTGTTGGCGTGGGTTTCGAAGTCGCCATGAGAAAAATTGATCCGGGCGATATTGAGTCCGGCTCGCAGCATGTTTTCGAGGATGGATAATTCCTGTGAGGCGGGTCCGATGGTCGCGACAATTTTGGTTTTGTTCGGTGGCAGCATATTGTCCCGATTTGCTTGGGTGTGTTCAGATTTCTATAATCAATTACGGCATCGGCAGGCGCAAGGGCAAGTATGGAACACAGTAAATGGCGGATATTGTGATGGTCTGGTGGTCGGGGATAAATGGTGGAGCCGAGGGGGTTCGAACCCCTGACCTCCTGACTGCCAGTCAGGCGCTCTCCCAACTGAGCTACGGCCCCATTTGCGAGTGGTTCGTTAATATATATTCTGTATCGGTTCTGTCAAGGGGTATCTTAGGCGGGGGCGGTGACATTTTAGAGGCTCTGGCAGGCGGTCATGTTCAAGCCGCACAAGAAGATCGGCGAGGTTGCACGAGCGGCGACGAGAAAATGTATTGGCCGGGGCGGATCGGGAATATAGATTGAGGTTATGGCTCGGCGGTTATCATCTCCGGTATGGTTCATACTCCTGCTTACCCTGATCGTGGCAGTCGGGGTTTTTCTGCGGACATATAATTTGGCGCTGGATCCGCCGTCGGATGTGGGAGAGCACAGCCAGGGCCTGGTCACCGATCCGGCGCATTTGACATCATTTGCGGCCAGTGCGGCCAGAACCGGTGAAGCGGAGCCATATCCCTACCCCAAATGGCGCGTTTTTCGCATCAATCTCGTTTCGGCGTTCGCGGCACTCACCTTCCGTCTCGGATCGGTATCTCAGGTGACGTCAAATCTGGCCGGGGTGATTCCGTCGATGCTGGGTCTGATTTTACTTATATATGGACTGAGCGTAATCGACGATGGGCGGCGGCAGTATATGATGATCCTCACCGCCGCGACTTTGCTGGCCTTTAACTTTATGCTGGTGACCTATAACAGGGCGCCATTTATGGAATCCGGTTTGATTCTGTATCTGGGTCTGATTACGGCGGTATTTGGCCGTATGGGTGACAGCCGGACCGGTGCGATAGTGCTGGGGATATTGTGCGCGGCGTCGGTTATAACCGGCAAGATTTTCGAACTGAGCATCGCGGCGGCGATTGGTCTGTATTACCTGATGCCGATGCCATCGGTGGCATGGGGCCGGGCGCTGGTGTTTGTATCATCGAGTGTGGTCAGCGCGATCATGCTGGGGATGCTGCTTTTTGGTGGTGATTTGGGGGCGTACGCGGGGTATTTACGGGAGCATATTGCGGGGATTCATGGCGAATCGTATATCGCCAGGGATATCCGTCAGCTATTCGCACGACCATTGACGTATGGCACCCATACCCGGATGTGGATCGATGCGCCGTTTATATCGCTTATCTGCGGTGGCGGTGTGGTTTATCTTCTGAATTATTTCAAATACAACTGGAGTGATTCAAAGTTTATTCGTTTTGCGATATTCGTATTATTGTGGACGGTGGCATTGTTTGTGATGCTGGCGTTTGTCAATTATCGGCCGTTGCGATATTCGATTTTGCTGTATTTACCGCTGGCACTGGCCGGGGGCCTGGGAGCCGGGCTGCCGGGGGTAATCGGAGCGCGCTCTCCCCGCTGGTTTCGCCTGCTCGCTGCTGCCGGCACGGGGTTTATCTTCTGGTTTGCAGTGTATCATATCCTGGTTGATATGATCTTCGCCGATCGAATCGAAACGCTGGGCTGGACAATGATGGCGATTGCAGCGGGTGTCGCGATTGTCGGTACGGCAGCCTGGCAGTGTTTCAGGGCGGGGGCATTTCTGATCAGGCATCATTATGTGTGGCGTACACTGATGATCGCATTCTTATGCGGCGGCATTGTGTTTCAGAGTTATCGTTTCATTCAATATGCGGGATCGGCGACGTATTCGATTCGCTCGGCATCGCATGATCTGGCTGAGATTCTGGGTGATGATGCGGTTGCATCCAGCCGTCGATCATCCAAGAGATCGAGCGCGTCATCGGCCTGTTGCGCGACCAGGGCGACATGGCGATCCTCCTGGTCGAGCAGTATTTCGAGTTCGCCCAGGCCCTCGCCGAC
>CAZGLR010000124.1:0-9556 GCA_964526635.1 uncultured Ignavibacteriales bacterium
GGCCGAAAGACACGCTGCTTGAAAAACCAATTTACACAACTATTGACATGAGCTCTTCCCTGCAGCCGGGTGTCATGAATATCTTCAATGTCTAAAACTTCTTTGCAGACATCGACAAAGCCACTTCGGATGCGATACGCGCTCGCTCGAAGCACATCAATGACTTCGGCCTGGGGTGGAGGATTGAAGTAGTTTTTCCACACGCCGATCGCAATGCCAATCAATAACGCCAGACTCAGCGCAGCCGTGGTTATGGTAGCTATGTTTGACCAGATACTGGTCCTGATATTTCTATCATTACCGTCCCTCATGACAACCATCCTTTATTAATGGTATATTCCCATATTAAATTGTGATGACTAAAAATGTGTAAACCTTCCCACTTAATAGTCCAGTAGCCAGCCCAAAAAATACAACTTGCTAAACTTTTTTTGATGCTTATCGTAGTCAAAATTGAACGCGTGAATTTCAATTTCCTTCTCAGGCAGGGAGAATTAATACCATGGACCCACACGAACACCCGACTGGTGGGCAGACTATACCTCAAAGCGAACCGCCGCGACTCAAACCGGTAACCGAAACCCAGCGCATCGACCTGGTCGATACCCTCCGGGGCTTCGCGCTGCTGGGTATTCTGGTGATGAACATCACTTTGTTTTCCATGCCGATGGAGACGATGTTCAACCCGATGCTCCTGGGCGATTTCACCGGCATCAATCAGACCACATGGCTGGTTAAGTTCTTCGTTTTCTCAACCAAAATGATGGCGATCTTCTCGATGCTTTTTGGCGCCGGGATTGTTCTCATGCACAACCGTGCGGTGGAATTGGGCAAGACATCATTCGCCGGAATCTGGTACAAACGGATTTTCTGGCTCTGGATCGCGGGATTGATCCATGCCCTGTTTATCTGGGAGGGTGATATTCTCTTCACCTATGCTATCTGTGGTATCTTTCTTTATCCCGTCCGAAAATTGCGTCCCGGCTGGCTGTTAGTTCTCGGTGCTGTGGTCCTTCTCATCGGTATCGGAATTTCCTATGGATCAGGGTTAATGTTCAAGTATATGGAGGAATCCTATGCCGCGGTGCAGGCCGCCGAGGAAACCGGTGAAGAACCGACCGAGATGCAAATCACCATGGCCCAGGCCTGGGAAGAAGCCAGGGTCGGTTTTGAACCATCGGAAGAACAGTTAGCGGAAATTGTCGAAAAACGGCGCGGGTCCTATGGCGAGATGTTTCAATTTTTCTGGCTGCGAAGTCTCGCACAAATAACCCAGGGCGCTATCTTCTTCCTGTTCTGGCGCGCCCTCGGCCTCATGCTGATCGGTATGGCTCTGATGAAGCTCGGCATGTTCAGCGGATCATGGTCGTTTCGGACGTATGCGATTTTGATTATCATCGGCTACGGCATCGCCATGCCGATCTCGGCCTATGGCGGCGGGCAGTTAATCGCCCATGAATTTTCGATCGGATACTACTTTGCCGATGGCATGTTTTATGACTACTTCCCCAGTATCTTCGTCAGTCTGGCCCATGTCAGCCTGATTGTCATTATATATCGCCTTGGCTGGCTGCACTGGTTGATGAAACGCATGTCCGCGGTCGGACGGATGGCGTTTACCAATTATCTCATGCAGTCGATCATGCTCACAACAGTCTTCTATGGCTTCGGCCTGGGGTTATATGGCAGATTCGAGCGCTTCGAATTACTTGCTTTCGTACTGGCAGTATGGATTATCGAAATTGCCTGGTCGCAGCCGTGGCTGGCGAAATTCAAATTCGGGCCGTTTGAATGGCTCTGGCGGAGCCTGACCTATGGCAAACCGCAGCCGATGAAGCGGGGATAATTACTTAATGTATTGATTGATTCTCGATGAATTCATGATCCTCTTTTCTAATAGTTCGTATTTGTCATTTGTTGAATCAATAAATATTTCTTTTACAATTTCTGTAACTATTTCAGTAAACTTGTGCCGATTACTGTTTTGTTTCTCTAAATGTTCCTTACTTATTTCTTCCAAGGATCTGTTGCTAATGCGATAATCAGGATTCTCTTTTTTCTTATCTTTGACTAATTTTTTTATCTTTTTAAGAGAAATCCGCGGTGCCCAAGAACAAAGGTTATATACTTGCTCATCGATGATCTCACTAAATTTTTCTTCGGTCACGAAATCTGGAGCCCAATCTTGTGTACCAACGCGCGAATAGTGCGTACCCACTTGCCAACCTAATTTGGCTTGGAAAATTGGTTCCAAATGGGCAAACCTAGTATTTACACACTTATCATAATGTTCATTTGCCTTTATTGATATTGATAAATTTAAAAATGCGACATAGTCAGAATTTAGGTTAATAACAGGATCTCTTCTAAGAAAGAAATATCCCGGTATATTATTGTTATATAGTTTTACCAAGAAATCTTTCAATTTACTCATTTCTTCTTCGGCGCAAATATTTAGTTCAGCTTCTAATGAAGAACCATGTTGATATTCTTTTAATTGGCGACGAAGGAGTGTATCAATAGACCTTACTGCCGCGAGAGTAATATAGGGTGACTTACATCTATTCTCCCTTCTAATCAAATCACATGATTGAGTAAGTACTATAAAATATTTATAATCAGGGTGCGTAGCATAATGTTTATGGTATGAATATAATATATCATATAATTCGTTTTTTCTTTCAAGTATATCTCCTTGCATAAGATCTTTGGTGTTGTCCAACTCTTGATATGTAAAATGCATCATTCAATTTACTATTTAATATCTTTAAATAGATGGGTTAAGTGTTTATTTTTTGCGATTCTTTCTTGTTCTTTAATATTAACTCTTACTACTTTGACTTTTGAAGATCGAATAGAGTCATCATCTGAAGAAGTTTGATCATCATTAAGATAAGATTCTCCAAAATCAACACCCTTTTTTCTTTTCTGAAAATCATCTATGGCAACGGATGTAGTGTTTTCTTCATTGTATGTCATATCCATCCTCCAATTCTAACTCAAAAACCTCACCCATTATAGTCTTGCATTTGTTGATTAGTTCTCTGGGCTCCGTATTTAAAAAATCCTGTGCAGTTCTAGTGTTTTCAGTCTCTGCATGGTAATTGAATTTCAGTAATAGCGAATTCTCTTCGAGAATTTCACAACTCAGATTAAGAATGAATCCATTGCATCTAAAAGACCATTTCTGACTTCTATTAAGAAGACTTAGAGAACTATCGGAAAATTTTTCCTCGTAAGGATCCTTGAAAAGGCGTGCGATATCATCTCGACCATCGCTCTCTCGAAATCCATAATTAATACCAGTAAACCGAATTGGGGTGTGTGGCAATACTTCTAACAATTTTCTTGCAACATTATGCATATTTTTCAATGACGCAATCCTTAATTCTTTCGGAGCAATGATAAGCTTATCATCTCTCGGAATTAGGATTATTTCATCGCCTATTATTCTAAATGGTAATCCAGGGTCCACGGGATATTCAAGATCAATGGTCTCCGCTTCGAAAATATTCTCATGTAACCAGTTCGGATTGAAAATGCCTGTGTTCCACTTACCAACTATGACAATTGTAAACTCATTTTTAACTGGTTTCAACTTTCACCTCTGAAAAAGGTCTTTTACCCTATTTCGGAAATCTGCCTGTATCTAATTAGGGCACAATTTAAAAACCTTCGGTCTTGTAGTAATTTCGATAGAGATAATACGTATTTTTCTCTGATTGTCAATATTAAACTAATCCATTGTTTTCGATTTGGTATTGTCTAGGTAGTGATACATTCGAGAAGAGGAAATGGACTATTGCTGCCATTGCAGCGGGCTGATATAGGGTTCGCTGAATTCATGGCGCCAGCTCAAGGGATAGGCGTGGGGTATCGCGCGCCATTGATACTGCCATCCCTCAGTATAATAATACATATCGTGCCAGCGGCGAACATGACGATATTCATCCTCGAGTGACGCCAGCATAAGCTGGTATGCAATTGACTCGGTAAACACCTGATCAGGATAATTCAAAAGTGACATACTGGGATAGAAATCCAGCAGCCGCGCTGGAAAATGCTGCCACCACGATGGATACTCGAGTTGAATCGTCCGGATAAAACATCCGGTCAGGTCAGACGAAAACGAAGTATCGATCGCGCCCGTCGGCGATACTATCAGGCCAGCCAGTAAAATGACCATGACAGTGCTATAGAGAGAGGCGGTGATACGCGTATTCATACCATCCCCCGCGATTGATTTCATGAGAGTGTAAAAAAGCCGGTCCCGACGTGAGCTATTTATAATATAACATGGGGTGCCGTTTTGTCAACGGATCTTAATACCCGCGATCGAGATGCACCCGGCTTGATGGCTGCCCGCCATCGGCCAGGATGTTTACCACTTCGGCCAGATGGTCGATGCGTAGCGCTTCGGTACGATCGGAATGTCCGCCCAGATGCGGGGTCATGACCATGTTTTTACATTTGTGGAAAGGGAAATTACCCGGCGGGGTATGGCGCCGTTCGCTTTCGTCTTTCGGATAGCAGTACCAGACATCTGATCCGGCGTACAGGCGGCCGGAGGCGAGTTCATCGTAAAGGGCTTTTTCCTCGATTATGAAACCGCGTGCGATATTCACAATAATACTATTGTCGGCCAGCAGACCCAGTTCGGAGCGGCCCAGAAGATTGTCGGTTTCCGATGTCCAGGGAAGGGCAATGATGACAGCGTTGGCTGAGGGCAACAGTTTCTGAAGCCGACTGACTGGCTCTATCCGGATGTCATCGTCGATGACTGCCCGGCCGCTGCGATTGAGCGCGATAACATCCATATCAAAGGCCCGGCACATCCGTGAGATGCGCCGTCCAATAGCGCCATAGCCAAGTATTAAGGCTGTCTTTCCGGCCAGAAGCTGGGGCGATCCCGGCACGCTGCCGTCGAGATCATAGCGCAGCCGCCAGTCATGATTGCGCAGTGAGGAGTCGATTGTCAGCAGCCGCTTGGCCGCCGCCAGAAGCAGGGTTATGGCCATCTCAGCGGCCGGGCCGGCATTGTGATGGATATTGTAAATTTTGATATCGGGATAATTCAGCATCAAATCACGGGTTTTTTTCGGCAGACCGGCCCAGGGTATAATCAGGCTTTCAAGATTCGGACTGACCCTTAAGGCAGCCTCGTCTGGTACTCCGGCAATCAGGGCGCGGAATTCGGCATGGTCGGGCAGATCGCCGTGGGTAAGGTCGATGGAATCATCGAGCTTGGCGCGAAATCGTTTAAGCCAGGTATCATCGAAACCCTGTAGCATGTGAACTGAAAACGGCATAAATCAGAATACTTTGCCGTGTCATATAATTCAAGCCCGACAACGATATATTTTTAGGGGATTGGCGGTAGGTGCGCTTTGAATGGCACTGCTGATAGTTTGTTCATCGGCGGGGCGGGCCGGAGCCATTGTGCGGCCATGTAAAAAGTCCCTGAAGGGGCTGGACAATCTTTCCCGAAATTGTTATTTTTCGGGCAGAGACGGAAGAGCACGATCTTCGTGTTTGAAGAGTGAAAATCAGAGCACGAACTGATACAAAGCCGGTGTGCAGAGGGCCACACCGGTTTTTTTGTCGAAATGTCCCAGTTGTTGGTAGAATAATTTTATTGACATCCATTTATTAATATCCCATATTAGTCCCAGACAATGGTAGACACATTAAGGGACTAAGCCATGAATATTGTAGAGATTTACGAGCGATTCCCCACCGAATCAGACTGTATTGAATACCTCGAACAAATCCGATGGAAGGGCGAGCCGCGCTGTCCGTACTGTCAATCACCGAAGCATACTCCATTGAAACAGGAACATCGGTACCATTGCAACACCTGCAATACCTCTTACAGTGTCACTGTCCGCACCATCTTTCACCGTACCCGAATGCCCCTTCAAAAGTGGTTTCTGGCTATTTGTCTTGTTCTTGGCGATAAAAAGGGTATATCTGCGCGCCAGTTGGCCCGGCATATCAAGGTCAACAAAGACACGGCCTGGTCTGTCGGTATGAGAATTCGCCGCGCTATGCTCGAACAACGCGAGCTTCTCATGGGGATCGTCGAGATGGATGAAACCTATATTGGTGGCAAACCCCGCAAATACCTCAAAGGTGATGGCGGTGGTGGAAGTGGGTTTAGTAAAAAATGTACTTTCAAGAAGCCCAAAACACCAGTTGTCGGAATGGTTGCTCATGCTGGCGGCGTAGTCGCCAGACCGGTCAAGAGCACTAAAGCCAAAATTCTTAAGTCGCTCGTTCGTGAGAATATTGACACTGAGAACTCTATCCTTATCACGGACGAATACTCCGGCTATCACAAAATGTGGGCTATATTGCCTCATTATTCGCTCAATCACCAGTTTTGGTATGTTCATGGCTTTTAAACATACAAATTCCGTTGAGAGTTTTTGGGCACTTCTGAAACGTGGTATTGTCGGCCATTATCACAAACTAAGTGTAAAATTTCTGCCGAAATACATTGACGAATCCTGTTATTGTCATAATAATAGGGACGTGGACTACTTGTTCACTAATACACTAACCTTAGCGGTTGGGGGGAAGTATGGCCAACGTGGAGAAAGCGGAAAAAGCATTATTTAGCGGCAAGCTTAACATCGGTGACATGGAGTTTCCTTGTTCCGTCTTAGAAGATGGTACTCGCATCCTAACCCAAAGTGATTTTATGAAGGGCATGGGGATGTATTACAGCGGGTGGGTCGCTAAGGAAAAATCAAAATCGGAGGTCACTGCAGATATCCCACATTTTCTCGCGTTTAAGAGACTTGAGCCATTCGCACATAAACACTTAGGGGACCTGCAGTCAATCATTGTTAAATACCGGACCGAGAAGGGTAGTTTAGCGCATGGTATTAAGGCTGAAATTATCCCTAAAATCTGTGAAGTGTGGCTCGACGCAGATGAAGCTCTTGAGCTTGGTGCAAGACAAAAAACCGTAGCACAAAAGGCCAAGATATTAATGCGGGCATTAGCCCATGTTGGAATTGTGGCACTTGTTGACGAAGCTACGGGTTATCAAGAAATCCGACATCGACAAGCACTGCAGAAGATTCTTGATAAGTATATCACGGATGAATGGGCCAAATGGACAAAGACTTTTCCAGACGAATTCTACAAAGAATTATTTCGGCTTAAAAATATGCCATATCCACCCCAAAGTGGTGGAAAGAAGCCGCAGTATGTTGGTCACTGGACGAACGAAATCGTCTATAAAAGACTGGCACCAGGTGTCCTTAAAGAACTCAGAAAGAAAAATCCGGTTACAGAAACGGGTTCGAGAAAACGCAAGTTTTTTCAATATTTGACTGAGGATATCGGAAACCCTGCTCTGCGAGAACATATTGCAAATGTCATCTTCTTAATGAGGGCTTGCAATAAATGGTCAGATTTCAAGCGGATGCTGGAACGAGCGGCGCCAAAATACGGGGATACGCTTCCTTTGGATTTGGACGATTAATATATATAGTATCAAATATAAAACGCCTCTCGGTTTAAACCGAGAAGCGTTAAGCCCGCAGATACGATCTACGGGGATGTATTTACTCTAACTATCGGAATAATAAGCATCAGTCTTTATTTGTCAAGCACTTTTTATAACAAGAGAGGGCACAAATGGTTCCAATAGAAAGTCGGGTAAGAGTTTATATAGATGGGTTCAATCTCTATTTTTCGATGAAGGAGAACAACTGGCGCAAATATTATTGGCTAGACCTGTGGAACCTTTCAATTAAAATTCTGCAAAAAGGGAAATCTCAAGGCTATATACCACATGGAAGTGAGATCGATTCAGTCAGATATTTTACCAGCCGAATTGGAGAAACTGGTAGACAAAGAGCAAAGGCAACGAGACAAACAAGTTACCTAGAAGCCATAGAAGCCTATTGCCGGCAAATCAAGGCAAATCTAACTATTTCGTACGGGAAATATCAAATCAAACCCCACATTTGTGAGCATTGCAACCGTGCGAGTCGACAACCTATTGAAAAGATGACCGATGTTAACATATCTACAGATCTACTGGTGGACGCCTTTTATGACAAGTATGACATTGGTGTATTAATCTCTGGCGACAGCGACCTAACAAGCCCTATTAAGTCAATCACGGGGTTATTAGATAACAAATCAATAATTGTTGCCTTGCCACCGGGTAGATGGAGTCAAGAGCTGACCTCGGCCGCAGATAGGTTCTTAAAATTAGAAGAAAGGCATCTTAGGCAATGCCAGCTTCCGCGTGAGATTATTAGACACGACGGCTATAAAATCACCCGCCCAGATCTCTGGATATAATCTCTATAATCTCCAGTTGTCAAAAAGCAAAGGCTGTCGGAACGGCCATCTATCTATTATCTACACACTACTAATTTACTATAACCTATCTACCTTCAGTCAGGACATTCCGTTTTTTATATATACACCGCATATCATAATTCTTTCGCAGGACAAACACTTTTCGTACCATACCCCCTATGCGGATCGATGCTGTACAACTGACCAATTTTCGCAACTTCAAAGCGGCGCTATTCAACCCCGATCCGGGAGTGAATATTTTCTATGGCGACAATGGCGCCGGGAAAACCAATCTGCTCGAGGCAATCTTTACCCTCTGCCTCGGCCGCTCTCAGCGCGGCGCCCGCGATGTCATGATGATCCGCGGCAACGGCGCCCCCACGGCCGATGAGCTATCCGACTATTTCCGTCTCGAGGGCCGCGGGATTGTCCAGGACCGGGAAGTCCGGTTGACCTGTGCTTTCCAGAATGGCGGCCGCAAGCGGATCACGATCGATGATAACCCTGCCCGTTTGTCGAAACTGTTTCAGTTCTACAGCCTTATCTCCATGGCGCCCGAGGATGTCGAATTGTTGTCGGGAGCGCCCTCGCTGCGGCGCCGTTTTATGGACCTGCATTTGTCTATGGCGTCGCCATCGTACCTGGCCGACCTGACTGATTACAACAAAGCACTGGCCCAGAAGAATTCATTTCTCAAAAATCCGGCCGGGGGCATCTGCCCGTTTGATCCGTTGTTGATACAATATGGCGCCCGTATCATGAAGTTGCGGCGCGATTTTCTTGGCTTTCTTGATGAACGCGCCCCGGGCTATTTTCAGAAAATATCATTCGGCGCCGAGGATCAGTCGCGGCAGCGTTTTGGCTTTGCCTACAAGCCGAATGTGCCGTTTGAGGATCCTTCTGAGATCGAATCGCAATTCGAGCAGAAACTCAATTCCCGCCGTGAGCGCGAACGGATTCTCGAGACCGCCCAGGTCGGACCGCATCGCGATGATATCGAGTTCACGATCGGTGATTATCCGGCGCGGGGCTATGGCTCCCAGGGGGAATTGCGTTCGGGCGCCATTGCGGTCATGCTGGCGGCGGCCAATTTTCTTGAATCGCGGCGTGAGGAAAAACCGATTTTACTTCTCGATGAGATCTTTGCCGAACTGGATTTATCGCGCCGCGATAACCTGGCGGAGCTTTTTGCCGATTTCGAGCAGATATTTTTGACGACAGCGGTGGCCCC
>CAZGLR010000125.1:0-8861 GCA_964526635.1 uncultured Ignavibacteriales bacterium
GTACTGATTTTCCAGCAAAAGACTATCTGGAGACGTTTTTTCCACAATCCATGACATCGATATCATTCAAAGATACCGGCAGGCAGACCTGTGTCGGTACGCACTGTTCGAAGGTTTGATTCGTCGGGAGATTACAAACCGGCGCGGTGTTAACTGTCACATCGACGACAGTCGTACACACAGCAACTATTCCGCAGGCATCGGTTGCGGTCAAAATCAGTGAATTGATACCTTCTACCGGCGTAAAGGTCACCTCACTGCCGGCCAGCGTGCCGCCGGTGATCTGGCAGTCAGACAGGTTGCCGTCGGGATCATCGCAGGAGAAGCCGTCAATCGTTATATCGCTAAGATCACAGGCGAAGACAGCGATAGTATCGCCCGGACAAGAGGCCACCGGCGGCTGATTAAGAGTAGCGTTGATCGTGAACTGGCAGCTGGCCTGCTCGCCGCAATCATCAATTGCAGTAAGCGTCACGACAGTTGCCCCGGGGCCCGGGGTAATAGTCAGCGAGTCGCCGTTGAGCGTGCCATTGTCGACTGTTACAGAGGTCATGTTATCATCATCATCGAAGTAAATCAACCCACCGGGGATAATGATTTCTTCATCAGCGGCACAAAGGAAGACGTTGAGATCCGACGGGCACTCGACAACCGGCGCCGAGTTGACAGTCACCGATATTGTCGTCTGACAGGTCGCCTGGACACCGCATTCATCGACCGCTGTCAGTGTTATAACGTTGGCTCCCGGTACCGGTGTGAATGTGACTTCATCGCCACTCAGGGTGCCGTTATCGACCATGCAGGAAGTCAGGTTGCCATCGACATCATCACAGACAAACCCGGCAATAGTGATCGGCGACAGGTCACACACGAGCAAATCGCCGTCGCCCGGACAGGTGGCAGTCGGCGGCTGATTGGTGAATTCGACCGTGACCAGAGTCTGACAGGTCGAGATCACTCCGCATTCGTCAGTTGCGGAATATTCGATCGTGTATACACCTGCCGTGTCGGGATCAAAACAGACCTGACCGCCGGAAAGCGTGCCAAAGCTGACTGATTCATCGATAATGGCGTTGTCGTTATCGGTGGCGCTAAATGGTCCGACGCACACCGTCTGCCCCGCGCAGGCGAATGAGAATAACTCGTCACCGGGACAGGTAACGATCGGCGGTTCATTAAAGGTAACGGTAACACTGAAGGAATCAATCACGCACGGTGGTATCGGGCTGGGCGGCGCCGGTCCGCCGGCATCGCAATCGTCGCAGGCCTGAATCACAAACCAGTAAGTTGAATCAACGCCATCGAACGGTGTGAAACACAGCTGATTGCCAACCAGAGTACCCGGCCCGGCGAAACTGACCATGGGTTCGCCCTGGTAGTCCGGATAATCGACATCAGAAACGTCGATTGTATAACAGAGTTCCTGCGTCGTACAAAGGTCCTGAGTATCATCTCCGGGTACAGTCAGCACCGGAGTGCTGTTGTAAACAACGGTGATATTGGCCGTACAGCTGGCGGTTTCACCACAGGCGTCGGTCGCCGTCAGGGTAATAGTATTCACGCCGTGAACCGGCGAGAATGTCACCTGGGTACCATTCAGCGTACCGTTATCGACAGTACAGGAGGTCAGGTTAGCATCCGGATCATCGCAAATGAAGCCGTCGAGAGTTATATCGTCGGCAGTACAGACAAAGATCGTCTGATCGCTCGGACAAGCGGCCGTCGGCGGGGAATTAAGTTCGACCGTAACGATCGTCTGGCAAGTTGCAACCTGGCCGCAGGCATCGGTCGCAGTCAGGTTGATAATATTCTGTCCCACAACCGGCGTAAAGGTTACCTGAGTACCGGTGAGAGTACCGTTATCGACTTCGCAGGTAGTCAGATTATTATCAGAATCGGAGCATTCAAAACCATCAAGAGTAATATCGGAAAGATCGCAGACCTGAAGGGTTACATTACCGGGACAGGTTGCGATCGGTGCCGCGTTACTAACGGTCACGTTAAATGTGCAGGAAGCAGTATTGCCCGAGGCATCGGTCGCAGTGGCAGTTACTACCGTGGTGCCGACCGGGAACAGCGTGCCGGAGGCATAGTCGGTCGTGACCGTCACACCGGTACAGTTGTCGATCGCGGTCGGGTTGAACGTCACTACAGCGCCACACTCGCCGGGATCGTTATCGACCGTGATATCAGCCGGGCAGTTTACAACCGGATCGGTATCGTCAACAACAGTTACTGAGGCCTGGCAGGTATCAGCCGCGCCATGCTCGTCAGTAATAATCAAATCGACGATCGTTACGCCCACCGGATAGGGGCCGGCCGGTGACAGGGTAATTGTTACATTATCGCCATCGGGATCATAGGAGCCATTGTCGATAGTGCCATCGGCCTCGCAATTGGCGTCGGCCGAGAGATTGATATCCTGGCACTGGGCAACGGGTTTATTGTTGAGACAGAGCATTCCAATCACCAGGTCATTATGATCAAGGTCATGGACTGCATGATTATCATCGCAGAAGAGGAGGTAATCATAATCGCCGGTAAGCGTAAAGTCCTCAGTCGCAGACGTGTACTGGTATGTCGCGCCGGTGCCCTTGTAGGCCGAGACGTCATAGACTTTGAAAAACTGATAGGTGGGCTGATAAGCGCCCTGCGTCAGGCTCCGTTCGGAAAAGAGCAATGCATCGCTGCCGTTAAAGACAGAATCGTTATTGACGTCACTGTGCAGCCAGAGACCATAGTCGGTCCCCGATGCAACAAACGTGGACTCAACATCGCCGATACCAGAGGGGCCATCGAATGCCCAGGTCCGGACATTGCCGGTACCGAGATCGGTGTAGTAACCGAAAATGTTAACATTTTTATATCCGGCATATTCTTTGAGAATCGTCCAGACCTGCGTATCACCGCACATTTGCAGCGTAAGATCGGTCGCCGAATCAGCAACTGGCGATGCTGGATTGCCATTGATTGTCAACGTCGGCTCTACTTCAGATGAGCCGGTTTCGCTCTGAAGATACTCGTCCCACGTGTCGTAATCGACCATGTGTTCCATCGACGGATGTTCCGCGCGGACAGACGAGGTTGCAACGAGCAAAATGAAGATACAGAATAACAGTGCAGCTGAATTGCGCCCAGCCCCGCGCAATCCGGAAGTGGTGTGGATCCCTAACATCATTTCCCCTTGTAGCGTTATCAGTGATTCAATTGTTTGTAAACAAACTCTCCTGCTAATAAAACAAAACCGGTGGCCTTGCCCTGCCACTGATGGTTTTATGGTCTTGAAGTAAACGAGTAGTTAATTGAAATATAAGGAGATGCAGCCACTATGCAAGGAAAAAACTTCGACAAACAGTTAAAATTATGTTAGCCGGCGACATACACCAACCGCCGGTATTTAATTACTGGCCAGTTACTTAGAAAGATCGACTGCATCCGTCCATGAAAAAAAACGGACACCTCAGGTTATTCTATACATTTTTTATCCTGTATCCCGTTCCAATCCCCTATCAAAAAACATTATTTGTCTTTTGTTGTTTAATCAAACCGAAACCGTATTACTCGCCGCCGACCGATAGAGTGGCCACTATCAGCAGGCAGAACTGCCGGTCGACGTATACCTGAAAACCTATTTTGCTGCCAGGGACGATGCAAATTCGCGCGCCGAATAATCCTCGCAGGTGAAAACAACCTTCTTCAATCCTGCCTGACGAGCCTCATCAAGGTGAGTTGACGACAACGCCGAAAATTTAATATCCAGGTCATCCATCGTCATGGGCTCGCGGGGATCGCCCTTGGGATACTCAAGGTATTCGCTGAACTCACGGCCATCGGTCGTCCTGACCACAACCTTCGATGGCTGCTTAGCCGGGAACATCTTTTCAAATTCTTCCGATGCCTCTCCCCTGAATTTGTCAATGACTTTCCAGATACGCTCATCTCTGAGTTTTTCATCGCTGAATGATTCAGTCGTAACCTTATGATCCACCAGCGCTGCGGCCAGACAATACGGCAGGCTATGGTCGGCTGTTTCGCGAGATTCCGGCCGATACTTATGCGGATCGAAGAGTATATCGCAGGCACGCGCAATAGTCGTCACAACCACTTCCTCGACTTGCTCATAGCTGACATTATTTTCTGTCACAACTTTCAGCAGGGCAGTCAGATGAGTGTGGGTCAGGGCCTCGGTGGGAAACGCCTTCATACTGCACGTGAGGATTTTATAATCGTCGCCGAGATTCCCCACCAGGGCGTCGATATCCCAATCCGGGCCGAAACAATCCATGAAGCCCTCTTTACCCTCGAATACGGCTTCAGTGCCGGAATAACCATTTTGCGCCATCATGGCGGCCAAGACCCCGCTCTGAACCGCCAATGGATCAACGGTGTTTTTCATCATGGTCAGTTTGCCGGCGGTCGGGCAGCCGATTGTATGATTATGGCTCCCGCTGATCCCGATGGCGTTGACTATCTGATCAACCGTCAGGCCCAGAATCTTTCCGGCCGCGATCGGGGACACGAACTGCGTCAGGGTGGCATGATGCCATTTCCGTTCACGGATCCCCGGTTTGGCAAACTCACACAGCCGCTGCTCGAATTCATAGGCCAGGACGATAGCGATGATGACATCTTGCATCGAGGCATCTATCTTCTCGGCCGGGCACAATGCCGCCGGGATGATATCCGAGGGATGCGAGGGATCCTCTTTCCAGTAAATATCATTGAAATCAAGGGCACGGATCATCAGGGAGTTAACCAGGGTGGCATTGACCGCCGGGATTTTATCGCCAAAAACAAAAAGCGTCGATTCTCCGGCGCCGCCCATACCGGTATAGATATCGCGCAAAATGTTTACGTCTTTGGTGGCGGCGCCGCCAAAGGCACAGCCGATCGAGTCATAAAGGTATCGTTTGACTTCATGAACGACAGTATTCGGAAGGTCGTCATATTTCAGCCCGACCGCGAATTCCGCGATTTGCCTGGAAAGGGATTTTTGCATCACGCTCCTCGCAATGTGTGATTGTTTGTTTGTTATGATACGCCGCTTTTCCAAAAAAAATGGCGATCGATTCTATCTCGACCGCCATTTGATGTCAATTCTGACAATCAGAAGCTACAGATTCTTCTTTACCCAGTTTTCCAATCCCTCGGCCAGAACCAGTTCCTGGGCCGTCGCCCCGACCGG
This sequence comes from uncultured Ignavibacteriales bacterium, assembly GCA_964526635.1. GTDB lineage: Bacteria > Zixibacteria > MSB-5A5 > GN15 > JAAZOE01 > CAZGLR01. The sequence goes on from CAZGLR010000125.1 coordinate 5,186, forward strand.
GCTGATGGCATAGGTCTTATCGCCGGCCGTGAGTTTCGATTTCGAAATATCAATATTGGCTTGTATCCCGGTCTTCACTGTGAGATTATCGTTGCCGAATTTCGCCTTCATATCCTTCACCAGATCCGGCGCTTCGATTGCCAGGAAACCGTTATTGAGCGCATTTCGTTTATAGGTTTCCGAAAACGATCCGGCCAGTACCAGTTTAATACCGCGGTATTTCAGCGCTGTCGCGGCCTGTTCGCGTGATGACCCGGTTCCGAAGTTGAATCCGCCGACCAGCACATCGCCATCGGCCACAAGCTTCCCGAATTCGGGGTCATAATTTTCCATGACGACATCAGCCTGTTGCTCGGGCGTGAAATCATCGATATAGGTGTATTTACCGGGGAAGATGCCGTCGGTATTGAGGTTGTCCTGATGGCAAAAGATTATCGCTCCCTCGATTACAGTCGGAAAGCCATCGAGCACCGGTACTTTCGGCGCTCCGCTTCCGTTTTGGGAGGCCGTTTCAATCGACGCTCTGGTCGGGACACTATCAATCGTGGTGGGACAATCTATATAACCGGAAACCGCGGAGGCAGCCACCACTTCCGGAGAGGCCAGGTATACCTCGGCCGACTTGGAGCCCATCCGGCCCTTGAAATTACGATTGGTAGCGGAAATCCCGACTTCGTTATCCTCGAGCAGACCGGCCCCGAGTCCGATACAGGGTCCGCAGCCCGGCGGAAGTGTCTTGGCCCCGGCCTCGACCAGAGCCTGCCAGTCGCCCAGCTTTTCACTGGCATCCTGGACTTCACTCGATGCCGCCGCGATATAAAATTCAACGTTATCGGCGATTTTCCTGCCCTTGACTACCGTTGCTGCCGCGGTTAGATCCTCCACCCGGCTGTTGACACAGGACACCAGATAGGCTTTGTGGATTTTAACCTGCTTCTCTTTCATCTCCGAAACCGGTGTCATGGTCTTGACATGATTGGGCCCCGACACATGCGGCTCGACCGTTGACAGATCCAGACTCAGGTGCCGCGAATAAAAAGCCCCGGCATCGGCCGTGGGGTGTGCTTCTTCAAGCGCGGCGATCCGCTGCTCATTGAGCCGAGGGTGCATACCGGCGCCATCTTCATCCGACGGCACCCCGGCCAGCCCGCGCTCACCGATAAAATCCGCCCGCTTGCGAAGCCAGGCGATCGTCTGATCATCGATCGGAAACACGCCTGCCAGCGCGCCCCATTCGGTGGTCATGTTGGCAATCGTCAACCGCGAATTGATATCCAGCGAGGCGACGCCCGAGCCGACGAATTCCACGGCATGATTGAGTACTTCATCTTTGTTGAAATGGCCGCATAATGTTATAATCACGTCCTTCCCCGTAACACCGGGACGGAGTTTTCCAGTCACTTCAACCCGCGCCACTGGCGGCACCAGCCACCAGGTTCGCCCGGTCGCCCAGATCGCGGCGGCATCGGTCCGCACGATCGGTGTGCCCAGACACGCCAGCCCGCCATACATATTGGAATGGGAATCCGAGGCCACAACCATCGTCCCCGGCCAGGCATACCCCTCTTCGCACATTATCTGGTGCCCAATCCCGCGGCCGGCCGGATAAAAATCAACGCCCATATCGCTGGCGAATTTCTCGATCATGGCATATTTCAGACGGTTCTTTTCCGACGTGTCCTGCACGTTGTGATCGAGTGCAAATACCGGCTGACGAACATTGGCCATTTTAGTGGCGCCGATACTTTTGAATTTCGGTATAACCGCCCCGGTATTGTCATGCGTCATGACATGCATTGGCTGGATAAAAATATATTCACCACTGCGTACTTCCGTCTTCGGTTTGACACCGAAGGCAAACCGCTGGGCAATTTTCTCAATGAGATTCTGAGCCATAATCTACCTCTCCCTCACTCTGAATATCCGGATTATTTGACAAGTTCAAAATCTATGAAATCGGCATGATGAAAGATAATACTTTCCGGCAGCCGTTTTTCTCCAGCACCCTCTTTGGAATGGGTCGCGATAATATGCATGACTTCTGACGGAAGGTCATGCTTAAAAGCCAGGCCCACTCCGGAGAACGGATGGCGGATATGCTTACCGTAATCCGATTTATGCGGCTTGCCGTCGATGATCTCGAACTCCATCAGCTTGCCGACATCGGCCAGAAGTGCTCCGGCGATCAGGTAGTCACGGTTGACCGGGACTCGTTTATCGCCATGAATGTCAATGAGTACATCATCGCAGGCAATACACATCCGGCACACTGCCCGGACATGATCGATAAACGTAATCCTGACGTTTTCGGCCAGCAATGTAAAGGGAATCGAACGGAGCAACTGCTCGGTCCAGCCACGAAATCGTATGGCATCGGACCAGCAGGCGATGACTTTTTCCTGTAACACCGAATCAGTAATTTCGTTGATTTCAGGCAGGAGCCTGAGGACAAGCTCTTTCATGCCGACTTCCTTTACTCGAGTTATCGTTACAGCGTTGGGAAAATAGACCGCTTTGATACTAATGTCAATACGGCCAACATTATTGCAACGATTGGCGTTTTACCTTTCAAAGATAAGGAACACCCCGCCATGGCCGCTAAAAAACAGTACTGGTTAATGAAAACGGAGCCCTCGAACTATTCGATCGATGATCTCGAGCGCGATGGCGTCACCCACTGGGAAGGAGTTCGCAACTATCAGGCTCGCAATATAATGCGTGACGATATTAAAGAAGGAGATGAGGTCCTGATTTACCATTCCGGCATCAGGAACCCGCATGTAGCGGGACGGGCCGGGGTGGTGCGAGAGGCATACCCGGATCATTTCGCATGTGATCCAGACAGCCCTTATTTTGATAACCGGGCAACACAGGAAAATCCAATCTGGCTAATTATTGACATCAAATTCTCCGAAAAGTTCGTATCACCTGTGTTTCTGGATCAAATCAAATCTCATCCGGATCTGCACGGCATCATGGTTGCCCGTCGCGGCATGCGCTTATCAATCCAGCCGGTTGAGAAACACCATTTTAATCTCATTACGAAACTTGGCAGAAAGGGGTCTTCCCAATGAAGCCTCATGATTTATTAAGCTATCGCCTCTTCGGCATGGTAATATTGCTGGTGGCAGGCCTGACTTCGGGGACAGCATTCGGCGCGACGCCGTTAACAACCGAACTGGTAGCCGACGGCCTTAGCGGTCCAGTCTACCTGACTGCACCGCTCTCGGATTCTACGCGGCTGTTTGTCGTGGAACAAAATACCGCCAGGATTCGGGTCATTGAAAACGGGGCACTGCTGGGGACGCCGTTTCTGGATATCTCAGATCGGGTGACTTCCTCCGGCAACGAACAGGGCCTGCTGTGCCTCGCCTTCCATCCCAATTACGAAACCAATGGTTACTTCTATGTCAATTACACTGATGATAACGGCGATGTACAGCTTTCGCGATTTACTGTTACTGGTGATCCCAATGTCGCTGATCCCAACAGCGAACTTCTTATCCTGAATGTGGGACAACCGCAAACAAATCACAACGGTGGAACAGTCGCATTCAGTCCGATTGATGGCTATCTCTACCTTGGTCTTGGCGATGGTGGCGGCGCCGGCGACAATCACGGCCTGATCGGCAATGGCCAGGACAGTACGAATCAGCTCGGTTCAATTGTCCGCCTT
>CAZGLR010000126.1:0-8838 GCA_964526635.1 uncultured Ignavibacteriales bacterium
ATGGTGGAAGCCAGGCGAATCGAAGCCTCGATCAGAAACCTGCCTGAATTGGGCCGACGGGTTAATAAAATCGAGAAGAAGTTGGATAGTAAAGAGTAGATTTTGTGCCCTGCCATGAATGAGTGCGACTATCCGCGCATCAAACATAATAAATTCCCGATAAAATTGATTTGAAGGCTATTTCCGAAAGTGTAATGAAAACCTACTCGGGCGATGAGCGGGGCACGGTGTAGGTTGGTCGAAATTTCTTGTCCCGCAGTCGATAACATGCAGGATTCCGCCATATATTCGCCGCGACATCTCCAACACTCAAGCTCCTCAAAGGCAAAGCCCACTCGGAGGAGGAGTGGGCTTCTGAGGAGGGGCTCCGGACAGTCCGTCGAAACTATCCGGAGGGTTGTCGAATTTGTTCGCCTGCCTCGGATAATGGCCGCTCCGGGGCAGGCGTGCCTGAGTAGATGCATGGATATGATAGGGTTTGCGTTTATCTAATCAGGAAATTTACTCCAAACAGCAGGCGAAACATCGTCTCGTCTTCGAAAAATGTCCAGCGCGTCTCAACATACGGCGATACCGGGGAGCGACGGGCAGGTACCCGAAGGCCCAGAAACGCATTGGTGCCGATACGGGTGTCATGAGCGTCGTAATAGTCGTAATACTCATTCCATGGCAAATCCGCGATAGCTACGCCGCCACCGGCGTAAAACGCCCGCCCGAAGGCCAGATCGAGATCAACCTGCCAGTAGGGATCATCGAAATCATCGTAGTGATGGTCGAAATCGTGATCGAAATCATCTTCGTCGAACAAAATCCGCGCGCTCGGGACAAAATTGATCGCCGCCATACCCAGCGGAATCTTACCCTGTAAACCTATTGACCAGTGCTCGATATCATAGTCGTAGCCCATCTGGAAACCGATTTCCGGGGATGGCGCGCGATAAGTCAGCGTACGATGTACCGGTCGATGGCGCGGTTTTTTGACAATTCCCGCTTCGGCGATAGAGACTGTAAACGCGAAAAGCAATGCGACAGCGATGATCATAGCGGTTTTCGGTTTCATGACCGTTTCCTCCGTTTGGTCTTTGTGCAACTGCCGAAGGTATATGCAAAGGCCGGGCCATCCTGATAATAAATCGTATAAGTGGTTTATTTACGGTTGCTTAGAGAGGCAAGAGAACGCGTGAAGAAAAAATAAACATGTACTTAATCGTCCAGATGTTGTGCCTGGGATTTGATTTTCGCACATTTTTTGTGCGGCCAAGCGATAGAGAGAGAAAACATGATTGAATAGAAAAAACATCAATCAGGTGCGGGGGAACATCCGGACACCTACCAATCCGTAACCCGCCTCTCCTGAGGTGGGTTTCCGCCGATAGGGAGCTGCGCCTGCACCGGCACAGCGTCGACCACAGCCGATATTTCGCACCTGCGATTACTGGGGTACCGCACCCGGCGACCGGGTGCGTTATGGATACACTATCGAAGCCGCAAACAGCCAACTGCTTTCCCGCGAAAATTATACTCGAAATCAAAGACCGAAAGTGTAATGAAAAAACCACTCGGGTGCCGAGTGGGGGCACGGTATTGTATGATCTTAGCGGGACGGGAGACCCCGTCCCCTACGAAACAGTTACTTTACACCACACACCCCGGTACCGCACCCGGCGACCGGGTGGGCGTATTTCAGTCCACTATCGGGATTTGTCATTTACCCCGGCTTTTTCGGAAAGTATGATCTGAACGGGACGGGAGACCCCGTCCCCTGCGAATTGGTCACATCATACCATCTTAGAATGGCAAGTCATCATCCTCTGAATCAAGACCGCCGCCTTCCGGACCCGGAGGCGGGCCGCCCGATGGTCCTCCACCAGACTGGCCTCCCCCGCCGCCGCCCGAACCGCCGCGGCTGCCGAGGAATTGCATGCGCTGACCGACGATCTCGGTCACATAGCGCTTGATGCCATCCTTGTCATCATAATTGCGGGTCTGAATACGGCCCTCGATATACACGGGACTGCCCTTGCTGAGGTATTCTTTGGCGATTTCGGCCTGGCGGGCCCAGAGTACAATCCGATGCCATTCGGTTGATTCCTGCATGTTTCCGTCTTTGTCGCGCCATTTCTCGGTCGTGGCGATACTAAAGCTCGCCACCGCCTGTCCCGACGCGGTATAACGCAGTTCCGGATCGGCGCCAAGATTGCCGATCAAGATAGCTTTGTTTACCGAAGCCATTGATTCCTCCGTAAATGATTGAGTAGGAGAATATAGAGGTCGGGCCGTGGCTTGTCAATCACATGATGTTTTTAAATAGTTGCCCGCAGCGAATTAAGCTGTATATTCGGTCAAACGAGGAGAACTATGGCGACACCACTTGATATCCCGCAAGCTGCCAAACGCCTGATGGGCTTCATACGAAAAACTGTGACCGATGCCGGCTACCAAAAGGTCGTCCTCGGTATCTCCGGCGGGGTTGATTCATCGCTTTCGGCGGCCCTGGGCGCCAAAGCGTTGGGACCGGAGAATGTTCTGGGCGTGATCATGCCGTACCGCACATCATCGCCGCAGTCCGAAGCCGATGCCCGCGAGATGGCCGACAAAATCGGCATCGCTGTCGAAAAAGTTGATATTACTCCGATGGTTGACGCCTACTTCCAGAACCGGGAATCCTCGGAAATCCGTATCGGCAACAAATGCGCCCGCGAACGGATGTCAATTCTCTTCGATATCGCCTCACGGGACGGTCGGCTGGTTATAGGAACCTCCAACAAAACCGAAATAGCGCTCGGCTACTCGACCCTGTTTGGTGATGGCGCCTGTTCGTTCAATCCATTGGGCGGATTATACAAGCGGGATGTACAGCGCATGGCCGGGTATCTCGGGGTGCCCAAGCCGATCCTCAATAAGGCGCCCTCGGCCGATCTCTGGCCCGGTCAAACCGATGAGGAAGAATTGGGCCTGACCTATGAAATGGCCGACGAAGTGCTGGGTTACATTATCGAAGATGGCATCCGGTCCATGGATGCACTTAAACAATCCGGCGCCGAAGAGAACGTCATCCGCGAAATTATCCGGCGGGTTAATTCATTTATCTATAAACGGTCTCCGGTGCTGACATATCTGCTCGATACCGCGCCGATCCCGGACCATATTGAGATTGACGGCTAATGGCGGGATCATCCGGCATTCTCTATCTCGTCCCGACCCCGATCGGGAATCTCGACGATATCACCCGGCGGGCGCTGGAAGTCCTTGCTTCAGTCGATCTCATTGCCTGCGAGGACACCCGTCACAGCGGGCGGCTCCTTGCCCACTATGGCATCGAAGCCCGCAAAATCAGCTACTACGAACATAATGAAATGCGCCGTGTACCACAGATTATGGAGATACTTGAAAACGGCGGCTCGGTCGCCGTTATCTCCGATGGCGGCAGTCCGGGGATTTCCGATCCATCGTTTCGCATCGTACGGGCCGCGATTGAGGCTGAGATTAAGATTGAGTCCCTGCCGGGACCGACGGCGATCATCCCGGCCCTGACTGCCTCAGGTCTGCCGACCGACCGTTTTTTATTCGAGGGATTCCTGGCCCCCAAGTCGGCAAAGCGGCGCAAACGGCTCGAAGAACTCCTCGATTTTCCGCACACGATTGTGTTATACGAATCTGTGCATCGCATCAAAAAGACAGTTGACGATATCGCTGATATCTTCGGCGAGCGCGATATATGCATCGCCCGAGAAATCAGTAAGAAATTCGAAGAATACATCCGGGGCACCGCCGTCGACGTCGCCTCACGGATTGCCGATCGGTCATTGAAGGGAGAATTTGTCATTGCCATATCGGGTACCGGGAAAAACTAAGCTCAACCGTCCGCATCTGTTCGAGAAGTTTTTTACGAGCATGATGCCATTTGATCATCTGTTAATCATCTACAGCTGGATTATCATAATGCTGATGGTCAATTTCGCGCGACCGTTTGATGAATATATTCCCATGTTTGTATTCCATGCGGCGGTGCTGGTCGGCGCATTGATTATAATTAGATTCGCCAGACGGCCGAAAACCAGGGCGTTGACATTTGTGCGACTCGCGTATCCGCTGGTATTGATGACATGGTTTTATCAGTTTTCGGGCCGCTTAATCGGAGTCGTGCTTCCGATCTACTTCGATACCGATATTGCCGCTCTTGAGGCAAAAGTTTTGGGATTTAATCCGACAATCCTGCTGCAGAAGATCGTAAGTGTGCCATTGACCGAAATCTTGCTGGGATTTTACTCGTTGTATTATATCATCGTGGCATTGACCGCATTATACCTGTTTTTCAGAAAGCGTGACCGTGAACTCAAACGCTTCGTAACATCGGCCTGCGGAGTTTACTTTGTCGGCTATCTCATATTTATTATTTTGCCGGCGGACGGCCCGCGTCATTTTTTTGAAAACCAGTATACGGTCGCACTCGATGGACCATTTTTCCATCCCCTGGTCATGTGGATTATGGAAAACGCGGCTTTTCGGGGCGGCGCGGTACCATCGACTCACGCCGGGTTGGCAGTGGTCTGCCAGGTTTTTGCCATCAGATCATTCGGGAATCGCGGCTGGTGGATGCTGCCGGTGGTGCTGGGGATCATGGTCGGCGCAGTATACGGCCGCTTTCATTATGTGACTGACATTGTCATCGGCACATTGCTGGCCCTGCTGGTCGTCGGTTCGACGTTAAGTCTGTATTCGGTTCGCCGCGAAGAGAGCCGTGATCGCCGCTTAAGCGATCCTGAAACGCGGAAGTTCTATGCTTCACACTCTGATTGATATCGGACCCATATCGATTCACTCATATGGCCTCATGATGGCCCTGGCCTTTCTGGCCGGAATCATCTATGTCAGCCATCGCAGCACCGCCGAGGGTTTCTCCCCTGACAATATGATGACTATCGCCTATATCGTCGTCATCGGCGGGTTGATCGGCGGACGGCTCGGGTTTGTCCTGATGCACTGGGCGGATTTCTCCGGCGATTTATGGGGAATAATCAACCCCTTCCAGGGCGACCATTTCGGTCTGGCCGGGATGAATCTCTACGGTGGCGTACTGCTGGCTGTGGGAAGTTTGCTTTTTTATCTCACCTGGAAAGAACTGCCGCTGTTGCCGGTGTGCGATCTATTTGCGCCATCGCTTGGTCTGGGTATCGCGATCGGGCGGATCGGGTGCCTCCTCAATGGCTGCTGTTTCGGCGTCCCGACAGATTTGCCCTGGGGTGTAACCTTCCCGGAAGACAGCCTGCCGGCGCTGATTTATGGCACAGTACCGCTGCATCCGACGCAGTTGTATTCGGCCGGCTATGGGTTGATACTTTTTATCGGGTTGCATTATTTGCTCAGGCATAAACGATTCGATGGCCAGGTACTGGCTGTACTTTTCATAATCGAATCGGTCTTTCGTATCGCCATCGAGCAGGTGCGCTTTTATGAACCGGAAATGTTACTGAATTTCGGCCGGGCGACATTCACATATAATCATCTTATTGCCGCAGCTTTGTTTGTTGGCGGGATGATTCTGTATATTATGGTACCGAGGAATTTGTATCGCACCACCCTTGAACCGGCTGAAACCGAATGAAGATTTCGTCATTTACAGAAAATGGCGACTTCTGGGCGATCATCTCGGCGTTGGCCACCGGCGTCGGATTTATCGCCGCCAAATCAGCCCTGGCCGTACTGCATCCGCTGACTAACAATGGCTACATGTTTCTAATTGGCGGGATCTTTGTGGCCATCGACGCTACCGCACGCGGCAAATTGTGGGAGATGCTGCACATCAATTTTCGCCAGGCGGTCTATCTGTTCATCATTGCAGTGATGTTTTTTGGAAGCACGTTTCTGCTTTTTAGCGCGCTCAAGATCGCCGAACCGGCCAGTGTATCGTTTATCAGCCGGTTGGAGCTGGTGTTTACGATTCTATTCGCTGCGATACTTCTCAAAGAAAAGCTCCATGCCGCAGAGATAGCCGGACTCGTAATCGTCGGCATCGGGATTTTGATCATGCGCTACAACGCCTCAGTTGAATTGTCGAAAGCCATCCTGCTGGTCTCGCTGGGCTCGGTGATTTTCGCATTCGCCGAAGTCACCATCAAATCGCGCATCAAGATGGTCACGTACCGGACGTTCATCTTCTATCGCAATCTGTTTATGGGAATATTGTTTTTCACTGTATCAACGTCGCTGGGACATTTTGTTATAGTAGATAACTGGAAAGTCTGGATGTATTTGGCCATCGCCGGCTTACTGCTGCCATATATCGGGCGGATGGGTTACCTTAAGGCGATGGAACGAATCGATATTTCAAGAGCGTCGATTATTGTCCAGAGTCAGCCATTTTTTGCCGCCCTGGCGGCGCTGGTGTTTTTGGGTACGATGCCGACCCTGCGCGAATTTTTCGGCGGGGTGGTGATTGTCGGGGGAGTGGTATTGATCAAAGCGCTGGAGGGCCGCAAGAAAGTGGTGCGAGTGTAAACTCGCCCACCCGGCGGCCGGGTGGGGTAAACCCATCACAACCTGATTATTGATCTTTACGAATAGCATTGTCGAAACCTCCCTCACTGCGTTCGGGATCGCTTGCGCCATACGGCGCTCGCGAAGGGGATTACGACCTCCAGAGAAAAAGGAACGGAACGGCGTACCCCGGGTTTCAAAAGCTTCTGTTTCTCCCCAACAGCCAGCTGCGGGGCACCTGTTTAGTTACGCCAGGCTGTAGCCACCATCGACAATAATTGTCTGGCCGGTGACCCAGCCGGCTTTCGGGCTGGCGAGAAAGACAACCACGTCGGCGACTTCATCGGGCGTGCCGATGCGATCAAATGGCGTCCGCCGCACGACCTCATCGATCAAATCCTGATAATTCGGAAAACTGCTGAGTGCGCTGGTGTCGATAAATCCGCCGGAAACGCAATTGACCGTGATCCGTTTGGCCGCCAGTTCAAAGGCGAGATAACGGGTGATATTTTCGATCGCGGCCTTGGACACTCCCACCGCGGCATAGCCGGGGATGTAACGGGTGGAGCCCAGGGATGACATCGACACGATACGCCCGCCACGGCCCATAATGGCGACAGCATTTTGTGCACACACCAACAGCGCCTGGGCGTTGGTGTTCATAGCCAGATGCCAGGTTTTGTCATTGATGGTCAACACTGACGAGAACATACCCAGGGCGGCATTGGATATCAGGATATCGAGCTTGCCGAATTTTTCTTTGATCTTTTTGAATATCGGCGGGATTTGGTCATGGTTACCGATATTGGCGCGATGCGCATAGCAGTCGACGCCGAACTTTTTGATTTCTTCGACTGTCTCATTGGCGGCGTCGCGGCTGCGGAAATAGTTGATTACGACGTGAGCGCCCTGCTCGGCCAGTTTAAGCGCAATCGCTTTTCCGATTCCCTTGGTGCCGCCGGTAACCAGAGCAATTTTACCCTCGAGCGGTTTGCAATTATCATCCATAAGTTTTCTATCTCCATTCTGTTTGCGTCATCGTCATCAGAAGGTCCATCGAGACCTCGCGCGTTTCACTGTGACCGCTTCGCGGCAAGGTATTTCGACCTGCGACTTCGCGGAACTTTCTCGCTCCGTCAGGACAAGGGATTTCGATCTACGGCTGTCCTGTAAGCGGCACAACCGAATATTGTTTCGTATGCCTTTTTTGTCCATTATTCATTGTAATTTGGCATAAGTACGGCGCAATGGCAAGGATTTGTTAAGTTTTTTTTGGAGGTGAAATTTCAGATTTCCCACCTCTAAAGAGGTTGGGTACCCGAGTTTTTGGTAAGGTGAAGTTTCCGTTTTCCCGCCTCTACCCCGTACCCTACTCGGCGTCCGAGCGGGTTTTTCATTACACTTTCGATATATGATTTACACCAATCACTTTCCGTGACAACCGTATCCCGCGACTCTGTCGTGGGTTTACTCCTTCGAGCTGCCATCTTCCCTTACCACTGAATTATGATACCCGTACCCCACCCGGCGTCCGAGCGGGTTTTTCATTACATTTTCGATATATGAGTTAAGGTGCTCATTTCCCCGGAAGGCGATCGACTGTTTGCAGTCCCGAAGGTGTATCCCTGCCGCGCTCGGTCGCCGGATGCGATACCGGGTTCCGCCAGTAACGAAACCACCAGCCTGAATTCGGACTCTATAACATTTTTCACAAGTAGCCCGATCCGGCGGGATCAGGCGGGATGCTACAACACTGGCTGCGCCTACATCGTCTGTTCGGATTCTTCCATATGGGCTATCTCGGCCAGTTCCTCCAGGTCAACATTGAAATACTCGGTATCAAATGGCTCCTGCCAGGCGATGGCAAGATTGTCCGCAAATTCCTCAAGGCTGACCTTTTTGCCCAGTTCTTTCTCGGCGGTGGTCATAACTTCGGGAGATAATCCACAGGGATCAATAATCTTGAAATGATCAAGATTGGTGTTGAGATTGACCGCGATGCCATGATACGATATCCAGTGTTTCACGGCGATGCCTATCGATGCAATCTTTCGACCGTCGATCCATACGCCGGTATGATTCTTATTGCGTTCGCATGAGAGACCATAGTCGGCAAACGCCCGAATAATACCCTCTTCCAGATTATAAATATACTTGTGTAAATCGCGGCCGTGACGCCGCAGATCGAAGATGGGATAACAAACCAGTTGTCCGGGACCGTGGTAAGTCACCGAACCGCCCCGCGTGATACGATAAAATTTGAATTTCTTTTCGCGGGCCGGGTGCGCGATTTTGGCCATATCCTTAGCGAGCTTCGGCAGCAACTCAAATCGCGTCCCTGTGTCGCCCTGTCCAGCGATA
>CAZGLR010000127.1:0-6302 GCA_964526635.1 uncultured Ignavibacteriales bacterium
GGTACCCGGCGCAGCCGGTTTCAGCATTACACGGGTGGCGCCGAAGACGCCGGTAATCCGATGCGGAATGGTGCCCTCTTTCAGCGATATTTTGATCATCGCTTTCCGGGCCGCCTCGGTGCCTTTCTGGATGGCGCCGGAGACTTCGTTGGATTTCCCGAGACCGATGCCGACCTGGCCATTGCGGTCACCGACAGCGACCAGCGCGGTAAATGAAAAGCGTCGTCCGCCTTTGACCACCTTGGCGACACGGTTGATGTAGACGACTTTTTCCTGAAATTCGAGATTGTCAACTTCGAAACGGGCCAATGCTCACCTCATTTTCCGTCGCAGGTTAAAATTTCAATCCGCCTTCTCGCGCACCGTCGGCAACCGCCCGGACGCGTCCAAAATAGCGATATCTGTTGCGATCAAAGACGACTTCGGTGATACCCTGTTCTTTGGCCATCTCGGCCAGGGCCAGGCCGACCTTCTTGGCCTGCTCCACCTTGTTGCCGTCGCTCAGCGTATCCCGCAGTGCTTTCGACAGCGTCCCCAGACCGATAATCGTGCGGCCGGCGGAGTCATCGATCAACTGCGCGTATATGTTTTTCAGCGAACGGTTGACCGTCAGACGGGGCCGCTCAGCAGTTCCCACCACAGTCCCGCGCACCCGTGCGCGCCGTTTGGCGCCGCGTCTCGCTTTGAGTAGTAATCTATCCATTCCTCAACTCCACCATTAGGCAGCGGTCTTGCCCGCTTTTCTGCGAATATACTCGCCGACATACCGGATACCTTTGCCTTTGTATGGCTCCGGCTTGCGAATTGAGCGAATACGGTCGGCGATCAGACCGACCAGTTCTTTATCAATACCCAGCACCCGGATAAGGCTTTTCTTCGGTTCGAATTCAAGGGTAATCTCGTCGGGCGGATCCACCAGGACCGGGTGTGAATACCCGACATGCAACATCAGCTTCTTACCCTTCAATTCGCCACGGTACCCGACGCCGACCATTTCCAGCTCGCGGGTAAACCCGTTGGTGACGCCCTCGATCATGTTGGCAATCAATGCCCGGGTCATGCCGTGAAGCGCCTTGTGAAAATTCGTATCACTGGGGCGGGTTACAGTAATTACTGCATCTTCCACATTGATACCAATATCAGCGTGGAATGTTTTTTCCAGTTCACCCTTGGGTCCCTTGGCCGTAAAGACGTGGCCGTCGAGCTTGATATCGACACCCTTGGGTATCACTACCGGTTTTTTACCTATTCGTGACATCCGGAACTCCTTCGCTTACCAGACAGAGCAGACGGCTTCGCCGCCCACTTTTCTATGGACTGCCTCACGAGTGGTCATGACGCCGGATGACGTCGAGATTATCATGATTCCCCGGGTTCCAATCGAGAAACGCACGGCTTCGGTCGCCGAGAGATATCTGCGCAGTCCCGGTCGGGAGATGCGCTGCAAACCCTTGATAATGGGTTCGTCGTCGCGGCTGTATTTCAAGTATATCCGCAAGATGCCCTGCTTGTTGTCGGGCAGATCGATATAATCCTTGATATACCTGTTTTCTTTCAGAATGCGGGCGATCTCGCGCTTCAGTTTTGAAGCGGGCACATCGGCAGCTTTGTGCCGCGCCTTTGACGCGTTACGAATTCGAGTCAGCATATCCGCAATCGGATCAGTCATCGACATATATGCATTCTCCTAATGCAAGAAGCCGAAATCGGCTGTCTTAAGCTTACCAACTGGCTTTCCTGACACCCGGCAGTTCACCGGCCAGGGCCAGTTCACGGAAACAGATTCGGCAGAGGCCGAAACGGCGCAAAAACGCCCGGGGACGGCCGCAACGACGGCACCGGTTATAAGCCCGGACGGCGAATTTTGGTTTCCGTTTTTGCTTTTCTATCAGACACTTTTTGGCCACGATTACTCCTCTTTCCTGAACGGCATCCCCAGTTCGCGTAACAACTGAAGGCATTCCGCATCGGTCTTGGCGGTCGTAGTGATCGCTATTGAGAGGCCGCGGACCTTGTCAATCTTATCGTAGTCGATTTCCGGAAATATCAGTTGTTCCTTGATTCCGAGATTGAAATTTCCACGACCATCGCACGATTTGGTCGATATTCCCCGAAAGTCACGGATACGCGGCATGGCGACGTTCATGAGCCGATCGAGGAATTCATACATACGTTCGCGCCGGAGTGTCACTCGACAACCGATCGACATTCCCTGCCGCAGCTTGAAATTCGAGATCGACTTACGGGCTTTTGTAACAACCGGCTGCTGACCGGTTATCGCCCGCAAATCGCTGACCGCCGCTTCCAGCGTCTTCGGGTTGGCAATCGCTTCCCCGACACCGATATTGACGGTCACTTTGGAGATCCTCGGGACCGCCATCACCGACGGATAATTGTTTTCCTTTATCAGTCGGGGAACAATTTCATCAAGGTACATTTTCTTCAACCGCGCCATTTTATCTGGCCACTCCTTTACAGTTCAGCTCCGCATTTACGGCAGAATCGAATCTTGGCCGATGAGGATCCTTCTTTGGTTTCCACCCGCTTGATGGCGATCCGCGTCGGAGCGCTGCACGAGGTGCAATAATACTTTACATTAGACCGGTGAATGGGGGCTTCTTTGGAGATGATGCCGCCCTTGACATTCCGCTTGGTCTGCCGGGTATGGCGCTTAATGATATTGACGCCCTCAACGATCAGCCGATTGCTTTCGGGAAACACATGCAATACTTTGCCGGTCTTTCCCCGTTCGTTGCCGCTGATTACCCGCACTGAATCACCTTTTCGAATATTCATAGCGTCCTACCCTTACAATACTTCCGGTGCCAGCGAAACTATCTTCATAAACTGCTTTTCGCGCAATTCACGGGCCACCGGACCGAAAATACGGGTGCCACGAGGTTCCTTTTGATCATTAATGATCACCGCCGCGTTGTCTGAAAACCGGATCAGCGAACCGTCTTTGCGACGAATCTCCTTCGTCGTTCGCACGACCACAGCCTTGCACACCTCTGATTTTTTCACGGTGCCGCCGGGGATGGCGTCTTTGACGGTACAGACGATTATATCGCCCACGCGGGCATATCGCTTCTTCGACCCGCCGAGCACCTTGAAGCACATAACCTTCTTGGCGCCGGAGTTATCCGCCACATTCAGCCGTGAATATTCCTGAATCATCGCTTGCCTCTTCTTGTCTGAGCTGCCGGTATGATACTACGGCGGCCGCGTTACTTGGCTCTCTCTACGACTTCGACCAGCCGCCACCGCTTCTGCTTCGACAACGGCCTGGTTTCCATCACTCTGACCTTATCGCCGATGCCGGCGTCATTATCTTCGTCGTGAGCATACAGCTTCGACTTGGTTTTGATAACGCGTTCATACAGCGGGTGCTTCATGGTGCGCAGGATTTCCACGACCAGGGTTTTGTCCATCTTATTGGAGAGGACAATACCGGTTCGCACCTTGCGTCTGTTTCGTTCCGCCATTTCGGTCGAATCTCCTGTCGACTATCAAGTCGTCGTCTATTTTTTGTCCGAGTCGAAGAGTGTGCCACCCTCGACAATCTTCCGGATTCCCGTACGGTCCTCGCTGAGCACCGTCTCAATTCGGGCAATATCGCGGCGGACTGTCCGCAGCTTCAGCGGATTATCCAGTTCACGATATCCCTGCTGTAACTTCAGGTTGAACAATTCCTGCCGGAACTCTTCACGTTTCTGCAGGAGTTCATCTCTGGTCATATCTCGCAACGCTTCCAGCTTCATGACTTAAATACCTTCCAGTTCCTGACGCGTCACAAACTTGGTCTTAAGCGGCAGTTTATTGGCCGCCAGGCGCAGAGCCGCGCGGGCCAGTTCTTCGGTCACACCCTGAATTTCAAAGAGAATACGACCCGGTTTGATCACTGCCACCCAGTCTTCGGGAGCACCTTTTCCCTTCCCCATGCGGGTTTCGGCCGGCTTTTTGGTGATCGGCTTATCCGGGAAAATACGAATCCATATTTTACCGCCGCGCTTGATATGGCGCGTCATCGCCACACGGGCAGCCTCGATCTGACGGCTGGTCAGCCAGCAGGGTTCGACCGCCTTGAGTGCATACTCACCGAAATCAACCTGCGATCCGCGCAGGGCAATACCCCGCCGACGGCCACGCTGTTGCTTTCTGAATTTTGTCCGTTTTGGCATTAACATAACTGAAACTCCGCACTATTCTCCCGAACCCGACTCGCTGTCATTCTGGGCTGAGTCGGTGTGTTTGGCGCCGCGTCCCTTGCCGCCGCCCATATCATCTCGTTTGACCCGTCCCTGCGGTTTGCGTTTCCGGCGGCGTTCGCCACGGCGCCCGCGCGGTCCGGTTTCCGGTCCCGGCGTCAGCATCTTGTCTTCACGACCACCCGGCGTCAGTTCGCCCCGGTCGAGAATCGTGCCGCGGCAGATCCACACTTTGACACCGATACAGCCGTAGGTCGTATTGGCCGTGGAAGTGGCATAATCAATATCCGCCCGCAGGGTATGCAGCGGCACCCGGCCTTCCATGTATTTTTCGCCACGGGCGATTTCGGCGCCGTTGAGACGGCCTTTGCAGATCACCTTGATGCCCTCGGCGCCCATCTTCATCGTCGCCGTAATCGAGCGTTTCATAGCCCGGCGGAACGACACCCGCCCCTCGAGCTGCTTGGCAATCGAATCGGCCACCAGGCGAGCCGACAATTCCGGTCGCTTGACCTCGATAATATTGAGAGAAATATCCTGCCTGGTCAGCAACTGTAATTCCTCGCGCAACTTGTCAACTTCAGCGCCGCGCCGGCCGATCACAATACCGGGGCGTGAGGTATGAATATCAACCGTGACCCGCTTCGGAGCACGAATGATTTCGACCTTGGCCAGACCGGCATTATCAAGACGCGCGTTAATGTACTTTTTGATCATGATATCTTCATTCACCAGATCGGCGATTCCGCGCGTCGCGAACCATTTGGAATTCCAGCTTTTATTGACTCCGATACGGAAGCCTATAGGGTGCGTTTTCTGACCCACAGCATTTCCTCCAGTAACTTAAGGACTTACTTGTCCTCTTTCTTGTCGGTATCATCCGACGGTTCATCGTCGGCGGGTTTTTCTTCGGCGTCGTCCTCGACTTCGCCAGCCTCGCCCTCATCGGCGATTGCTTCGACCTTTTCTTCTTCAGGCGTCTCGACGTCTTCGGTCACCGCGATCTCGTCAACAGCCTCGGGCGTAGATTCGTCGACAGCCGCTGCTTCCGCTTTGCCCCGAGCAGTTTTTTTGGTCGATTTCTCAATTGGTGCTTCCTCGTCGGCGGCTTTTCTACGGCGTTTTCTTTTCGAGCCGGCTTCGGCCGAAGGTTCGCCCTCAACCACCACCGTGATATGTGCAAAGCGCTTTTTAAAGCGATAGGCGCGGCCCATCGCCCGAAACATAATGCGCTTGGCCCGCGGACCTTCGTCCACATTGACCTGCACCACCGAGAGATCCTCCGCTTTGAGCCGGGAGGTGCCTTCGACATGCAGCGCATTGGCCGTTGCCGACTGAATCGTCTTGGCCAGCGGCAGCGCGGCGCGTTTATTAGTGAACTTCAGAATCGCCAGTGCTTCTTCCACCGATTTGCCCTTAATCAAGGGCACCACGCGGCGAATTTTACGCGGCGACATCATGAGATAGCGCAGACGTGCTGTTGCTTGCATCGTACTCTTCCCGTTTAAGCTTTCCGAACTGCCGATGAACGTTCGGCAAGTTTACCGCCATGACCACGGAAGGTCCGCGTTGGTGCAAACTCACCCAGTTTGTGCCCGACCATATTCTCTGTAATATAGATGGGGACGAACTTATTGCCGGTATGGACGGCAAGGGTATGTCCCACGAATTCGGGCGAAATCGTTGAACGCCGTGACCAGGTTTTAATTACTTTCTTTTCGCCTGTTTCATTCAGCGTATCGATTTTCTTCATCAAATGATCATCAATAAACGGACCTTTTTTCAAAGACCGGGCCATACGTCCTCCGCGTTGCGACGGTTACTTCTTACGACGCCTGATAATCAGGGCATCCGATAATTTTTTCCGACGGGTCTTTAGACCCTTGGTTTTCTTACCCCACGGCGTGCAGGGATGACGACCACCCGAACTGCGGCCTTCACCGCCGCCCATTGGGTGATCGATCGGGTTCATGGCCACGCCGCGGACTTTCGGACGGCGACCGCGCCAGCGGTTGGCGCCGGCCTTCCCGATCACGATATTTTCATGTTCGATGTTTCCGACCTGGCCGATAGTCGCCATGCAACTAACCGGGA
>CAZGLR010000127.1:6312-8796 GCA_964526635.1 uncultured Ignavibacteriales bacterium
CATCCGGACTTCATTGGATGGCATCTTCAACTGGGCGTATTTGCCCTCGCGCGCCACCAGCTGAACCATCGAGCCGGCGCTGCGAGCGATCTGACCACCCTTGCCCGGTCGCATTTCGACATTATGCACGACCGTTCCCAGCGGAATACGCGCCAGTTGCGTGGCGTTGCCGACTTTGATTTCGGCGTTGCCCCCGGCCTCAACATAGTCGTTCACCTTGAGACCATCGGGAGCCAGGATATACCGCTTTTCGCCATCGGCATAATGCAACAGCGCGATGCGGGCACTGCGATTAGGATCGTACTCGATCGAAGCCACCCGGGCTTTGACATCGAGTTTATTGCGCTTGAAATCAATAATCCGGTAGAACCGTTTGTGACCGCCGCCGCGACGACGAGCAGTGATGCGGCCCTTATTGTTGCGGCCGCCACTCTTCCGAATAATTTCAAGAAGCGATTTCTCGGGGATAATCGAGGTGATTTCCTCGAAGTCGGGAGTCGTGCGGAAACGCATCGACGGTGTATACGGTCTATATTTTTTAATACCCATGATCTATCCCACCATCCCGATTAGAGATTCTCGAATTCCGTAATTCGTTCATCGCCCTGGAGCTTTACGATCGCTTTCTTCCAGATCGGCGATTTACCCTCGAAACGGCCCATGCGCTTGATCTTGCCGGCCATAATTATGGTGCGCACCGTATCGACGTGCACATTGAACAGTTTCTCGACAGCCGCTTTGATCTGGTTCTTATTCGCCCGGCGATCAACACGGAAGGTGTAACGGCCGGTTTCGCGGGCGATGGTCGACTTTTCCGTGACCAGCAGTTGCTGTAAAACTTCGCGCGGTTCCATCAGGCGAACACCTCCTCGATTTCCTTCAGCCCGGCCAGAGTAATCAGCAGATAATCGGCATTCAAAAGATCATAGCCGTTGGCCAGGGCCGCCCGGCTGAATTTTACGCCGGGGATGTTGCGAGAGGCCAGAACCGGTTTGCGATCGGCGCCCTCGTCGAGGATCAGAACTTTCTTGCCGGTCAATTCCAACCGGCCGAGCAGTTCGGCCACGTTCTTCGTCTTGTGATCCGGTAGGTCCAAAGATTCCAGGATACGGATACGGTCCGCTTTGGCCTTATCTGAATAAATCGATTTGATTGCCAACCGTTTCTGCTTCTTCGGAAGCCGGTTGTAATAACAACGCGGCTGGGGACCGAAGACAGTCCCGCCACCGGGCCAGAGCGGTGAGCGGATAGTACCGACGCGCGCATTCCCGGTGCCTTTCTGGCGCCACGGTTTGCGTCCACCGCCGGAGACTTCGCTGCGGCCGCGAGTGGCATGGTTGCCCTGACGCTGATTGGCCAGATACTGCACGATATAGCCGTGGACTACCGCCTCATTGGGCTCGATGCCGAAAACTTTTTCCGGCAAATCCACTTCCGATGCCTGGCCGCCATCAACCCTGTATACTGAAATTCCCATACATCACCTACTTGCGAGTCGAGGTTCGAATCCTGAGCAGGGTATTGCGCTTACCCGGCACAGCTCCTTTTACCAACAGCAAATTCTCTTCAGGAATTACCCGCACGACACGAAGACCGATCGCTGTCACGCTGTCGTTACCCATGTGCCCGGGCATCCTGATGCCCTTGAACACGCGCGAGGGGTATGACGACTGACCAATGGAGCCCGGCGCGCGCCAGCGGTCGGACTGACCGTGGGTCGCATTGGCGCCGCTGAATCCATGCCGTTTCATGGTACCGGCAAACCCTTTACCGATTGAGGTACCCGAAACGTCGACCTTCTGCCCTTCCTTGAAGATCTCAACCGTAAACGTATCGCCGACTTTCACCTCGCCGATATCATCAACACGGCATTCCTTGAGGTAGCGGGTCGGTTCCACCCCGGCCGCCTTGAATTGACCCATCTTCGGCTTATTGACCAGCTTGTGGCGAATCGACGAATCATATCCGAGCTGCAGGGCGTTGTAGCCATGCTTTTCCCGGGTTCGCAAGGCCAACACCGGACAGGGACCGGCTTCGATCACCGTGACCGGTACCGCTGTGCCGTCATCCTCAAAAATGCGGGTCATACCCAGTTTTTTACCAAGTAGCGTAGCCATATTGTCAACCATCAGGTTTTAATTTCCACATCAACACCAGCCGGCAGATCAAGCTTCATCAGCGCATCCACCGTCTGCGGCGTCGATTCATAGATATCGATCAGACGTTTATATATGCGTGTCTCAAACTGCTCACGCGATTTCTTGTCCACGTGAGGCGAGCGCAATACGGTATAGACCGTACGCTTGGTCGGCAACGGCACCGGGCCAACAATGCGGGCCCCGGTACTCATCACCGTTCGCGCAATCTCCTTGGTGGAACGATCGAGCGAGTAGTGATCATAAGCTTTCAGTCTGATGCGAATTTTTTGCGGATCCATATTTACCACCACGTCACTTATTCAATAATACTGGCGATAACACCGGC
>CAZGLR010000128.1:0-8768 GCA_964526635.1 uncultured Ignavibacteriales bacterium
GCGGGCGTTTGCGAAGGCCTCCTCGACCGCCTTTTTGGTGATCGCATTGAAGGCAATACGGCTGATTTCGCCGCCTACCCGCGAACGCTTGAAACTGTTGGCGACATGCCAGGCAATCGCCTCACCCTCGCGATCAGGGTCCGGGGCCAGAAAAATATGATCCGCTTTGCGGGCGGCTTCCCGCAACTGCTTAATGACCTTATCTTTGCCGTCGATGACGACATATTCCGGCTTGAATTTATTCTCAACATCGACTCCGATTTTAGACTTCGGCAGGTCAATAATATGACCGATCGTAGCCATGACGTCGAAGTCTTTCCCCAGAAATTTCTTAAGCGTCTTTGATTTGGCTGGTGACTCAACGATGAGCAGATTCTTAGCCATTAGATGAATCGTTCCTCGTAATGGTGACTTTGCCCTCGAGGCAGTCTCTCAGGGCGATTGCAGTAACTTTGCGGCCATCGATGTCAATACGGTCAGCGTTCTCGGCATTCAGTATCTCCAGTTTGGCCAGCCGGATGTTGTTGAGCTGGCGAGCCCGCTGGGCCGCGATCAGAACCATCTCATACCGGTTCCGGACATCCTCTTCAAAATCATCAAGAGGTAAAAATCCCATGTTCCCTCCTACGTAAAATCCTGACTTAGTTCCATGACGTGTTATTCAACGAGACTGGTAGACTATTTGTTCCGACCGAATGACGTCACACCGACCGTCCAGGATTTAATCATATGGTCGGCAGCAGATACGGCAACATTAATGTCCTTGTTGACAATTATATAATCGAAACGGTCCTTCTCGTTCATCTCCGCGATTGCGTTGTTCAGCCGCACCTGCAGTTGATTTTCGGTTTCGGTTCCCCGGCGGGTCAGACGGCTTTTGAGTTCATCGGCCGATGGCGGCAGGATGAACATGGTCAGAGCCTCCCGGGGATAGGCTTTGCGGATGCTTTCGGCACCCTGGACATCCACATCAAGCATGATCACCTGGCCGGTGTGAAGCGCCTCCTGAAGCGGACCATGCGGGGTGCCATAGCGATACAAATGCACCCGGGCCGTTTCGGCGAAAAATCCCTCACGCTCGAGCTTTTCGAACTCTTCATCAGATACGAATACATACTCGCGGCCATTGACCTCATCAGCCCGGCGCGACCGGGTGGTATAGGAAATGGAAAACCGATACTCCGGATTCAGTTCGCGTAAGCGATTGCAGATAGTGGTCTTACCACCGCCCGAGGGTGATGATATAATCACAATTTTGCCTGTTTTGCCAATCTGCAGCACGTTCGTCCTATTCGATATTCTGTACCTGTTCGCGCAGCTTTTCGATCTCTTCCTTTAACTCAATCGCATGCCGCGCGGTTTCACTCGACAATGATTTTGATCCGATCGTATTCGACTCGCGGCCCATCTCCTGGAGAATAAAATTGAGCCGTTTCCCCGCTTCAGCATGATCCTTAAGGGTTTCGCGAAACATCTTCACGTGTGACTTAAGCCGGATACATTCCTCGGTTACATCGCTGCGATCGGCATATACGGTCACTTCTTCAGCCAGCCGCTGGGGATCAATCTCGACACCATTGCCGATTTCCTTGACACGTTTTTCCAGCCGCTCCCGATACGTTGCCACGTTTTCCGGAGCCAGTTTTTCAATATGACGCACCATGTCCGTCACATGCTTGAGCCGTTCGGTCATATCTTTCTTGAGGTTGCGTCCTTCGCTCTGCCGCATCTTGATCATCTCAGCCAACGCAGTCTCAATCAGCTTCTTCAAATTCGGCCAGAGATCATCGTCTTCGAGTCCCTGATTCACAGCTCCCAGCATCTGGGGGTTGGCCAGCAGATGCTCCATGGTAACGTCACCATGTATATTCAACCGTTTCTTCAGGTTGCACAAGTGATTGTAATAGGCCTCGGCCACCTCAGGGTCAATCATTGATTCAATCGCCGATACCGGAGATTCTTCCATATTGACCGTGATTGTAACTTTGCCTCGTGAGATTTTCTCGGTGAGTAGTTCTTTGATCTGACTTTCGAATCCCGCCAGAACGCGCGGCATCCGGAAAATCGTCTCAAGATACCGGCTGTTCACCGAGGCCAGTTCCACCTGAACATGTATTTTTTCGGTCCGGAGTTCCGCCCGGCCGAATCCAGTCATCGAATTCATACCACCCACTTTCAAACAGTAGAGAGAGAATATAGACCGGCCGTTCGATTTGTCAATTGGTTTTATATCACCAAGTTCGGTCATCAACGAGCACCAGCGCTCGCGACCGCTCTGGTTCGGGGGACTTAAGTATCGGTCCGACAGGGGTTTGATGAATCTCGGTGTTTTCCAGAAGGGACATTTGTTTCAAAATAGATTTAATCCGGCAGGCTGAATCAAATACTGCTTCGAGCTTCCGCCGTACTGAGTGTTCGGCAATACGCTCATCTTCCAGCATCAATTCGAGATTACCCAGGATAGCCATGAGGGGATTATTAATTTCATGCGACAATGTCAGCGCCATAGTGGTGCTAATGCGTTTTTTCTCATCCTCGATGGCTTTTTGCTCGCGGCGCCGCAACCGCTTAAGGCGCAATTGGTACTTATATGCCTGAACAATCACCGCCGGCAGCTTGGCCGGATAATTTCCGGACTTCGACAGATAATCAGTGGCGCCGTGTTTCATCACCTCAACTGCCGCCTGTTCGTCGGGAACTTCGCTGAGCACGATTATTGGTACTTCGACAGCCACCGTGCGAATTTCGGTGACCAGGTCATTAATGCTTTTGCCGGGAATGTAAAAATCTAAGATTATGACATCATAATGCTTCTTTGAGAGAGCATCGAACACTTCCTCCTCATTGCGGTAATGCTCGAGGATAGCTTCTGGAAATGCCGCCAGCAGCGCCTGTTCGATCAGGATAATATCAAAACGATTGGCTTCACCGAGCGCAATTTTAAGCTTTTTCTTCATAAAGATGCTCAGGGATTTCAGCCGGGAACGACAGCGTCACAACCGTACCAGTCGGTTGATTGGGTCCCACCTCAATCACACCGCCCAGGCGATCCAGGCATGATTTGGCGATAGCCAGCCCCATCCCCGATCCCCCGCGCGCGACCTTTTCCGGGGTCGCTTCACGGAAAAACGGTTTCGTTACTTTGCCGAACATATCGGGCTCGATACCCATACCCGAATCGGCAACAGTTATTTCATGCGTGTTTTCCCGCCAACTGTAATACACTTCAATCTTCACCGGACCCGATGAATTGGCGTATTTAACCGCATTATCAAGAATGTGTACCAGTGCGGTTTCGACCAATAGTGCCGGAGCCAGAAGATGCGGCAGGGCATCGTCAATCGCCTGATGTATCTCGCGACTATAGAGTTTCCCCAGACGGTTAAGCGTCGATTCGATCACACGGCGCGTTTTAACTGTTGACGGCTTCATCCGGCTCGAAGACACCCGGTCCAGAGCGTAGAAAGCGTCCGCTATGCCATGCAACATACACAACTGCTCGTCGATGCACGCCAGCAGCGCCACATTGTCTTTATCTTTATCTTTGTCCTGAGGAATTTTCGTCTCAAGCGACTTTATAAAGGCATCGAGAGCCGTCAATGGCGCCCGTACCGCCCGCGAGACACCCAGTTGCTTCAATTCGGAGGCCGGCATACCCGATCGGGCGGTCTCGCCCGTATCATCCGGAATCAGAATGCACCCGATGAGCCCCTGGTCAGCCACCGTGATTTGATGAAACATCAGGGTGCCGGTATCAGGAATTTCGGTCTGATCCGGGAGTTGCAGTGATTGGCCGGCATTGCCCGACTCAGGCTGCTCATCAGACCCGGAGTATAGACTGATTCCATGAGCCGCCGAGAATGCCGCCAGGCGCGCGGCGGCATCATCCGATCCGGCCGGCAGCAGTTGATCGAAACGATCGCTGATTGCCAGCGGTGTTCCATCGGGCAGCAACCAGGCCGACGGCAGCCCGCAGGACTGCAAGACGCCTGTAATATCGGCCAGTACCCGACCCGATGATGTCTGTTCAGACGAGGCATACATCTGGTTCCAGATCGCACAAAATTGTCGAAGCCGATCCATATGTGACTGCCCCGGCGGCGTATCGCCCCGCAACCGAAAATGGAAATAAAGCGATGTTCCCGACGACCGACAGATTTCGACAAGCGCTTCCGACTGGCGGCTATCCAGCGGAAAAACAAATTTCCTGTCAGGATTATCGGGATGCTCGAGTATCGAAGCTACCGCGTGCTCCACATGCACCTGCGGGGTCTGGCCGCTGATGCTGTGCGGATAAGAGGTTATCGACTCCAGAGTACCATTGGTTTTAATATGATAAATATCGGCGTCACTAAACCCGCCGATACGACACAGCAATTCGGCCAGTACAAAAGGCTCGATCACCTTCCCCGGTTCGGCCAGAAACTGCAACAGCTTCCGCTCGGCCTCGTCCGACGACGGCAACTCATTGTTTTGATCCTTGGCCAGAATAATCTGATAATTAACCGGATTACCACCGATAAAATTCAGCGATAAAATCGCCGTAAAAACCAGTTGCCGGGAATCATCGAGATGCAGCGATAATGGAAACGATTCATAAAACGATTCATACCGGTTATGGCGATTGAAAATCGTCTCAAGGATAAGACGCGATGGCGCCGTGATGAAATCAAACAACGAACGGCCGATCAGTTCATCGCGAGACAATCCGAAAACTGTCTCGGTGAAATCATCGATATAAACCAACCGCCCTTTGAGATCGATTTTGAAGACCGCGCAGCGTCGCGCTGCCGATACTTTCGCATCCGTGCTGTGTGGCATATACTCTTATCGCTTATAAACTTTGGCTGTCTTTTCTATTCCATCGGCAGAAAAGAGTATTATATAAACCCCACTTGCGACATTTTGTCCAGCTCCATTGCGGCCGTCCCAGTCAAGCCGACCCGCTGAACCCTCGTACGAAAATACCTGTTCTCCGGCAATTGTGAAAATATTTAGACGATAACTCCCCAGCGATGAAATATCGGCAAAAAATGAAATGACATCGGAGAACGGATTGGGGCCATAAGAAAGAACATCTTCCGAAGCCAGTGTGACCAGTGAAAACGCCACCGTATCGGCCAGCGTACCTGATTGTGCGGCAATATGATACACCTTCTCTCCGACCATCTCGCGGGTCGCTGTAAAACTCAATGTGGCGGTGTTATCCCCGCCGGTATCGTCAAAGACCGAACCATCGGGAATATCGAAGGGATCAAAAATCACTGCCTGACCCGGCGGCGCCATGACACTGAACGTGATAGTCGTATCAGTCCCGATGCGGACCGTAATCGGCGGCACCGCCGCAAATTCAAGGCTGAATCCGACTGCCGCGACCATGTCGGGAAGGCCATACCCATAGCGATTATCCGGATTCTGATACCGGTCGCCTGATTCGATTAACCGCTGACGAATCGCCATCGGGTCGCCCCGAAGACCCGGGTTGGCCTGCAAAAGCAACGCCGCTGCCCCGGCTATTAACGGACACGACAACGATGTCCCCTGCCGAAAGACGAAACCACCGGCATCTGTGGCGCATTTGACGCCGGTGCCACGGGCGACGACTTCGGGCTTGATACGGCCATCGACTGAGGGACCGAATGACGAAAACGACGCAATCAGGCCATCTGATGCCACGGCCCCGACCGCCACGACCGAATCGCCGTCGGCAGGCGCTGTAATATAGTGAAAGGCATCATTGCCCTCATTACCGGCCGACGTCACGACCAGAATCCCGCGTGAGGCCGCAATATCGGCGGCAATCGTAGTTACAGCCGTGTTGCCGTCCATATCGGCATACGTGTACCAGTAGAAATATCCAAGCGATGATGATATTACATCGACCCCGATCAAATCGGCCCATTCGGCAGCCGCCACCCAGTTGTCTTCCTCGATCTGTATTTCTTCATTGTAGATTTCGGTCTTGGCCAGCACATAATCGGCTTTATAGGCCGGGCCGATCAATTCGCCGGCGGTGAAACCGCCGCAGGCCGAAAGTGTCGATGTTCCATGCGAGGTTTGAAACGGCCGGTCATTGTCGGTGACATCGACGTCATCATCTATAAAATCATAGGTATCTAAAATATTGAGACTATCGAATGTTACATGCGAGGTATCATATCCGGTATCGAAAAAAGCGATCAAGACGCCGGAGCCATTGAGCAGACTGGAATCGGAACCGCTCCCCACATAAACCTTATGCAGCGAATCGATACCCAGCATCTGATTCTGGACAAATGATGTGCCATAGATAGTGCTGTCAATCAATGGTTTTTCAAATACTGGCGGAGATTCCTCCAAAGGTGGGCGCGACAGTATCGCGACAATGGTCAGGCTATCGACATACGGCAACTCGGCTATTGCATCGATCTGTGCGCTGTTCGCCCGGCAGGATAGTGCATTGAGCCATCGCGACGATCGTCGCACCGTGGCCCCCGTGGCGCCGACAGATGCCACATACTGCTCATTGACCGGAATATCATACCAATCGGGCGGAATAGTGCGCCGGCGTTCCAGCGCCCGGATCGTCAGGGCCGCCATCGCCGCCTCCGGCGTAAGAGCATCCTTGCCTTTATCCGAGAAATACACCCAGACTTTGACCGTATCAGAATCGGTCATCTGCTCCAGCGAGTCGATCAGCCGTGGTGATATCTCCGCATCGGCCAAAACCGGCGCAAAAAGTCCAAGGAGTATTGCCAGAATCGCACAAAAACGTTTCATCTTACCATTTCCACGCCGTGTATCATCGTATCTCATACAGGTTTCTTTTTCTACCCTCATAAATACTATCGGCGGCCATCTTATAAAACAATAACTTTGGCCAGGGGCCCCTGGTTCACGACGGTCATCTCTTCAAAGATGTTCATCTTTTGGTGGTATCAAATTGCTTTTGATCCTATATTGGCCTGTTCGCAAAGACGACATCGCATAACATGATAAACCGGGACTGACTGCGTGGAACAATTCGATGCCTTCTGGTCGGCAGCCGTCGATATCGCATGGGGCCTGCCGCTGGTAATTCTGCTTGTTTCCGCCGGTATCTATTTTACTATCGCCGGCGGCCTGATTCCCTTCCGCAAACTCGGACACGCAATAAATATTCTCCGCGGGCTTTATGACGATCCCGATGATCCCGGTGAAATCAACCATTTCCAGGCGCTCAGTTCCGCCCTGTCGGCCACGATCGGTATGGGCAACATCGCGGGTGTCGCAATCGCTGTCTCTCTTGGCGGTCCGGGAGCGATTTTCTGGATGTGGGTGGCCGGCCTGGTCGGTATGTCGACAAAGTTCTTCACCTGTACTCTCGCCTGCCTGTACCGCAAGAAAGACGAACGCGGTATCGTTCAGGGCGGGCCGATGTATTTTATCGAAGTCGGTCTGGGCAAATATTTCAAACCGCTGGCAATCATGTTTGCAATATGTGGTATGGTCGGCTGCCTCGGTATGTTCCAGGCCAACCAACTCGCCGGTCTTCTGGAAAACGACTGGGGGATCGCCCGGCCCGCCACCGGCCTGGTCTCAGCCGCCATAGTGGCTGTCGTCATTCTTGGCGGAATCGTCCGCGTCGGCAAAGTCACCAGCAAAGTGGTGCCGGCGATGTTCGTTTTGTATGTTGTTTCCGCGATGTATATCATCGGCGGCAATATCGAAACTGTTCCGGGGATTATCGAATCTATTTTCAGTCAGGCTTTTGGTGGCAAGGCCTTAATCGGCGGCGGGACAGCCGTCGTTTTCAAAGAAGTCCTGATTACCGGTATCAAACGTGCGGCGTTTTCAAACGAAGCCGGTCTCGGGACTGCGCCGATGGCCCATGGCGCCGCCAAGACCAAAGAACCCGTGCGCGAGGGCCTGATCGCAATGATGGGACCGTTTCTCGATACTCACATCGTCTGCACCATGACCGCCCTGGTAATTCTCTCGTCCGGGGTACCGTATGCCGACGATGGTGTCGTGATGACCGTCACCGCCTTCGAAAAATCCATGCCGGGTCTTGGCCGCTATATTCTAACCCTGGTCATAATCCTGTTTTCCGTTTCGACCATGATTTCATATTCATATTATAGCATCAAATGCAGTCGCTACCTGTTCGGATACAAATTCGGCTGGTATTATATTTATGTTTACATCGCAAGTATGTTTGTAGCTGCCATCTGGTCACAGAACATTGTGTTAAACATTCTTGATACGGCTTTTGCCATGATGGCTATTCCGACGTTGATCGGAACGCTGCTGTTATCGCCGAGCGTCATGCGGGCGACGAGGGATTATTTTGTAAGGATGAATACCACCCGCCCCGGGATAAAATAATGCCAACTATTCTTCTTCGACAAAGGCCGTCGGCTGCGGCTTGAGATGCACCTTGATACCGTCTTTGCGCACAATCACCGCCGGCGTACCGACCACGGTCGAATTATCCGGAATGTCAACCATGTAAACAAACGTGTTGGCCCCGATATGGACATTACTGCCGATCGTCAACGGCCCGAGAATGGTGGCTCCGGTACCGATGACAACATTATTGCCGACAGTCGGGTGCCGTTTTTTCTTATGATGCCCGGTGCCGCCCAGGGTGACGTTGTGAAACAACGAAACATTATCCCCGATTTCGGCGGTCTCGCCGATAACAATCCCGGCGCCATGGTCAATAAAAAAGCCTTTCCCGATCTGTGCTCCGGGATGAATCTCCACCCCGGTTAAAAACCGGCTGATCTGGGAAAACAGGCGGGGGA
>CAZGLR010000129.1:0-8756 GCA_964526635.1 uncultured Ignavibacteriales bacterium
CGCCGCAGCGACTTCCTTGCCGGTACCGCTGTCCCCGGTGAGCAGGACAGTGGAATTAGCGCGGGCGATCTTTTTGATCTGCTCCCGGACTTTTTGTATGGCCGGGCTTTCGCCAAGCAGCCGGCCGGCTTTGCGAACCCGTTCGGCCAGCATGTAATCATAATGCTGCCGGAGATGGGCCGCTTGCATCGCCTTTTCAACAGCAAAGCGCAGTTTCTGAAGATTGGGTGTTTTCCCGACATAGTCGGCCGCGCCCATCTTCATTGCCTGAACAATCGTATCGATTTCCTGATCGGCGGTCACCATGATAATCGGGATATAGGGGCTCGCTTCCCGAATCCAGGCCAAAAATTCGAATCCGTTGCCGCCGCGACCCAAGTCGATATCGAGAAAAATAACATCGGGATCGTGTTTTTTCAGATATTTGCGGGCTTCGGAATCCGAGGCCACCGCATCGCACTTAAATTCCGCAGGCAACAATACGCAAAAATCACCGGTGAATTCGGGATCATCGTCGACCAGGAGGATGCGCACCGCCATGCTATGATTCCTTCAATAGTTTCAGGACAACAATCGCAGTTGCTCCGGGACCATCAGCGTTATTCATGACTTTTATCCGGCCGCCAAAGCGTTCGACCTGACGTTTGATATGATACAATCCCAAACCGCGGCTGGCACCCTTGCTTGAGTATTCCGGCGAAAAGAGTTCGGCAGGATCAATATCCACTAAACCGGTCCCGGTGTCAATAACTCGAATTTCCGCTTCGCTGTTGTCGAAAGCAACTTCCACCCGCAGGCATTTTCCGCCAGAGGTTTCCATAGCCGCCATGGCGTTGGCAAAAAGCTCTTCAAGAATCGATTCCAGTGACGACTCCGAGATGAAGACAGGATGACGCATGTTTCCCGAAACTCGAAGATCATCGCAGACAACCTGCTGTTTATCCATATCGGGGGCACAAACCGAAAGTACGTGAGCGATGGCTTTCAATGGTGACGTAGAAAAGCGTTGTTGAATGTCGCCTTTCATCCGCTTGATAGTAGCTTTCAGTTTGCCGACAATTCGCGGAATGTTCTCACGGCATTCAGCGACATGCTCGGGTAACGCGGAATCGGCCCGGCACTCACGCAGCAAATTCGCCAGGTTGTTCTGTTCAAGAGCAATGGTTCCGGCCAGGGTTCGCAGCGACGGAATCACCTCGGCGCGCCGGATGACATCGGTCAACTGAGGCGATGTATATGAGTACAAGACATCGATAGCGTTTTCTATATTCGGCCGAATTTCAGTTATCTTTTCCTCTGAATCAGGAAAGTTCTCGAACAAAAAGGCCAGGCGATTCAAATTTTTGCCGGCCATATTGCCATGATCAAAAACCGAAATGGCCTCGAGCACATGTTCATGGCGTGAAGTATCCTGCTTTCTGACCTGGGACCGGTCACGCAACAGGCGGCCAACGACAATGCCCATCGGGATACCCAGAAAAAAGGCCAAAAGCACAGTTGGCCAGAAGAGCCGAAGTGACTGGAGATGAGCTTCAATAAGCGACATGGGGTCGCGTTGGTTGACGCGATATATATAGAGATGTTGAATATGCCCGCCACTGCGTACGAAATCGACTGA
Organism: uncultured Ignavibacteriales bacterium; assembly: GCA_964526635.1. Lineage (GTDB taxonomy): Bacteria > Zixibacteria > MSB-5A5 > GN15 > JAAZOE01 > CAZGLR01. The sequence continues at coordinate 1,619 of CAZGLR010000129.1, forward strand.
TCCGATGATATAGTGATTTCCGAACGGATCAACTATCGAGGACACACCGCCAAAATTCCCCCCGATTTTGTTCTGCACTGCGGCAATCATATTCAGTTTGGTATCAACCAGGATGATTGAATCACGGTTTGTCGCAATAATGGCCTTTCGAGCCCAAAGCGCAGTATTTATAGTAGTTACTCCAACCAGTCGGAAAGCTCCATACTCAGCGAACACACGGGTCTCAAGATTGCGGGGATCGATAATACTCAAGTCGTGATCAAGAATCAACTCGGTAATGTCATCATCATCGATATCGTGCAACCACATATGGACAAAACTGAGATCAGGATCAAAAGAGCGCTGCTGAAGATAGCGGCCGTCGCTTGCCCGATGCTTCTCCAGCACCCGGATCATCTGATCAAAATCATCGGATCGCGCCAGCTTCGTATAATAGATTTCAACAGTGCCGTCGCCGTCACAATCGCAAACTTCGACATTGCCGGTGCCGTTGTCAAAACGATCGCCGGGGATATCGCGCCAGAGCTCATGGCCCGTATGATCAAGGGCAAAGATATAGGCTGCTGTATCCATGCGATCTTTGTATATGGCGCCATTAAAACTGGCAAAGGTCTTGAAGAATATTTCGGTTGTGCCATCGCCATCGGCATCGATAAACCTGAGTTCCTGTGGATTTCCGGCACAACGGAAACTCCAGAGTAACTCACCGGAGGGATAATCAAAGACTTGCACCGCACGGGGATAAAGATCGAAGCCGACATCCAAAGTGGCAATCAATTCCCGATCACCATCGCCATCGAGGTCAGCGACATAAAGTCGATTGTAAGCACCATCGTATGGCGGAGTGCCGACCGGTCCGCGGTCTGAAATGTCCTCTCCCTGTACTGCCACAGTCTGCATCAAGGTCTGTTCCTTGTTCAATCCATGGCGGACCTCGAGCCACAGCTGACCGGTGGCATCATCAGACAATCCCAGAATAACCTCATCGCCGGGAATATCGGGATCAATATCTTCGGCGATAAACTGAGTTATGCGATTGGCCAGGTTGGTCTGATACAGCGCCGGACCGATGACCGCTTCGCGGCTGAATTCGCGAACGATAAAGCTGTAATAGTCGGAGGATAATTCCCCGAGTTCATCGACACCATCGGCATCGACATCTCCGACAAAAAAATGCGAAACCCCATCGCGCAACGCCACCCGTTCGAGTTGCAAGGCCGAGGGTACCTCATAGGCACTGATCGCTGACACCATCAGCAGTGCCCAGAAAAGGCCGTACATAAAATGTATAAGTATGTCTGCCCCGCATCGGGACCTATTAAAATGACGCGCCACGGGACCCCCGCTACCCAGCTGCCCGAAAAATAAATACAGTTTTACCTTAACTGCTTAAGATTATACTATAAATGCTTCAATAAATCAAGAACGTAGTGTATGTATTTATTACAGACAGGACGCGGGCGGTTTCAAACCGCCCGCGTTGTGCGCAGTGAAGAGGTAAGGAAATATTCACTAACATTACCATTCGGGTCCTGCAAAGCGTTCCTTGAGTGATTGTGCAGTGCGGATCATTTGAAGAAACTCATCGACTTCCTCAGCCTGCATCTCAGCGGCGGCCTCACGAGTAACGCGAGAGACTTCGCTAAGTGATGATCCCCGTGCCCAATAGGAATCCTTTAAGATCTCGCCGAATTCCGCGGCGGCAGCGGCCAGGCGGATCGCCGGACTACCCTGCTCGAAGCGCGGCACGAACAGCGACTGCGTGATCGGGGCATTGATTTCATTGACATCATCACCTTTTATGTCCTTATAGCGAATAAAGACTGTTCCCGGATGCGCCCGACGGTTCCGGTGATTATCCGTAAGGACCAGTTCATACAATGCTGTTACCTGATGTCCGGCGCCGATCTCGCCGCCATCAACACGATCATTGCGGAACTGATGATCGGCCACATCACGGTTCTCGTAGCCGATCAGGCGATAGCTGTACACTACCTGCGGATCGAATTCGACCTGAATTTTGACATCACGGGCGATAACCTGCAGCATGCCGGTCAGTTTTTCGACAAACAGGCGACGCGCTTCTTCGATCGAATCGATATAGGCATACTGACCATTGCCCTGATCTCCCAGCTTTTCCAGCAAATAATCATTGTGATTACCCATACCGACGCCGACTGTCGTCAGGGTTATTCCGCGATCGGCAAAGCGCTTGATACGGCGCAGCAGTTCATCGGGATTGGTGCGGCCGGTATTGGCGACGCCATCGCTGCACAGAATAATCCGGTTGATGCGATTGCGGTCGAAATGGCGCTCGGCCATCTGATAGGCCAGACGCAGCCCGGCTTCGGCATTGGTCGAACCACTGGGATACAGATTGTCAATAGCCCGATGAAGGCGTTCGCGATACCTGATCGTACTCGGCTCAATCACAACCTGGGCACCGGTATTGAAGACAACAATACCAACTTTGTCCTCCGGCTCCAGATTATCGACCAGGAAATGCAGACCGTCTTTGACCATCTCAAGCCGCCCGCCGCTGCTCATCGAGCCGGAGACGTCGATCAAGAACACCAGATTGGCTACCTGGCGCTCACGGTCATCGAGTTCCATTCCCTTGATGCCGATGCGCAGAAGCTGACTGCCGCGGCCGAAATACGATGGCACCGCTTCCATGTTGACCGAAAAGACGCCATGACGAGGCGCACGGTAGCCATAATCGAAATGATTTATCATCTCTTCGATACGTACTGCTTCTTCCGGCGGCAGGTAGCCGCGTTCGAGGTATGACCGAGTCAGGGTGAACGAGGCATCATCGACGTCCACAGCAAAGGTTGACTGGTTGTCATGGCGGGTTTCGACAAAAGGATTGATGCCGTAGTCACGGAAAAACATGGCGGTAAACGGGCCGTGTTCGTAGTTGTGTGGGCTGTACCAGTAATCGGGTTCCGGCCAGTCGCCGGGATCACGCGGGACAGGCCTGGGCAGCCACGGTTTCCGGCGCTTGATCAGTTCATTCTCGGCAGCCGGGGCTTCGAAGTAAGAATCGCCCTCGGACCATTTGCGTTCTTCGGCGGCATAGCGTTTGGTCGGTGATTTGGATATCTCGGTTTTGGTGGCATCCTGCGGCATTGGCACTAATGACGGCGGCGCCATATTAGATAACCGTCCATTATCCTGGTTGCCGCTCTTCTTACGACCATCGGCAGTAACTTCAGGGACTGCGATAGCGGAGACTGCCTCACCCGAGCGGCCGCTTTTCAGCCGCATCAGTTCATCGGCAATAGCTTTGGGAATGTCTGACGACATATCCGGGGCGGATTCCTTATGGGGTGAAAGCTGGATATCTCTGATTGTCGTTCGGCCGGCGATGACGTCGATATCGCGGATAACTTCATCACTGAAACTATTGGCTGAGGCGGTCAGCGTATACAGACCGGGTCGAAGGGGTCCGATGATGAAAACACCAGTGGAATCAGAGACTGCCCTGATTGCGGTACCCTCGAGGATAACTGATGCTCCGGCAATTGGATCGCCGGAATCGGCGTTGGTGATGACACCCTCAATATCGCCGGTCTTGGCGGCAAACGCAGTCGGGGTGAGACCTATCAGGGCGACGATGGTCGCGATCAGGATAGATAGACGGATAGAACATGGCTTGCGCATGGCGCACCTCCTGAAAGAGATCTTCAGTTGTGGGGAGCAAATCGTTTTCTGTCTTCTGAGGTGATTACCGGCTCAGGCCGTTTTTCTTCCCGGAATTATCACAAAAAAACCGGGTGGAAAAAATCGTTCCACCCGGTTTACACGGAAGAAATGACAAGTATCGATGTAACTTACACTCTTTCCGCCTCTTCCACCGGCGGGCCGCTGCCGGAGATCATCTCGATTTTACCATCGACATAATCGAATTTGACCCGGTCGCCCTCGTTGATTTTACCCTCGATAATCCGCAGCGAAAGTTCATCGAGAATCTCGTTTTGAATCAGACGCTTGAGCGGGCGGGCGCCGAAGACGCGGTCAAAGCCGGCCTGAGCCAGGTGACGCGAAGCCTCGATGGTAAGTTCGATCAAGATGCCCTTCTTTGCCAGCCGCTGAGCCACCCGGGCCACCTGCAGCTCAACGATTTTGGCGATTTCATTTTCGGTCAGATGCTGGAAAATGATGATATCATCGAGCCGATTTAGAAATTCCGGCTTGAATGTCTGATGCAGGATCCGGTCGATTGCATGGCGCTGTGCTTCGGGATTATCGGCATGGGCCGCAATCTCGGCCGAGCCGATGTTGGATGTCATGATAATGACAGCATTTTTAAAATCCACGGTCCGTCCTTTGGCGTCAGTCAGGCGGCCGTCGTCGAGTACTTGCAGCAACACGTTGAAGACTTCCGGATGGGCTTTCTCGATTTCATCAAAGAGGACCACCGAGTAGGGATGGCGTCGAATCGCCTCGGTCAACTGGCCGCCCTCTTCATAGCCGACATACCCCGGCGGCGAACCGATCAGCCGGGCGACAGCATGCTTCTCCATGTACTCGGACATGTCGATGCGGATGAGCATCTTTTCGTCGTTGAAGAGAAATTGCGCTAATGTTTTGGCCAACTCGGTCTTGCCCACTCCGGTCGGGCCGAGGAAGATAAACGAGCCCATCGGTTTATCCTCTTCCTGGATACCGGCGCGGCTTCTTCGGACGGCGTTGGAGACAGCTTTTATCGCCTGCTCCTGACCGATCACCCGGCGGGCCAGCTCAGATTCCATCTGCGCCAGCCGCTGGGTTTCTTCGGCAATCATTTTGGAGACCGGAATCCCGGTCCATCGGGAAACCACCTGGGCAATATCCTCTTCGGTCACCTCTTCCTTGAGGATCTGACCGTTCTGTTGAATACCGGCCAGTTTTTCTTTGGCCTGATTGATTTTCTTATTAAGTTCCGGAATCTGGCCATAGTTGATTTCGGCGACGCGGCCGAGATTGCCCTGGCGTTCTTCGCGGGCGGCGTCTTCTTTGAGGCGGTCCATCTGCGTACTGAGGTCTTTGATGTCTTCAATGATTTCTTTTTCGCGGCGCCAGCGCAGCTCAAGCTCGCGGTTCTTCTCGTTCAATTCAGCCAGTTCTTTATCGAGCTCTTTGAGGCGCTTGCGCGAGAGATCATCCTTTTCTTTTTTGAGTGCTTCCCGCTCGATTTCAAGCTGGCGTATTTTCCGATGCATCCGGTCGATTTCGGTCGGCTTGCTGTCGATTTCGATACGCAGCACCGAGCAGGCTTCATCCATCAGGTCAATAGCTTTGTCAGGCAAGAAGCGGTCAGTAATATAGCGATCGGATAATGTCACCGCCGAGACCAGGGCGGCGTCGCGAATACGGACACCATGATGCACTTCATATTTTTCCTTTATCCCGCGAAGGATCGAGATAGCGTCTTTGATCGATGGTTCTTCGACCATCACCGGCTGGAACCGTCGCTCCAGAGCGGCGTCTTTTTCGACATGTTTGCGATATTCCTTGAGTGTGGTGGCACCGATTGTACGCAGCCTGCCGCGGGCCAGGGCCGGCTTGAGCAGATTACCGGCATCCATCGAACCCTCGGCGCTGCCGGCGCCGACGATGGTATGAAGTTCGTCAATAAACAGGATGATATTTCCGTGCGACGCCTCGATTTCGGTAATCATTGCCTTGAGGCGGTCTTCGAACTCGCCGCGATATTTGGTGCCGGCGATCATTGCGCCGAGATCGAGGGCCAGCAGCCGTTTGTTTTTGATCGTCTCGGGGACATCGCCCTCGACGATTTTGCGGGCCAGACCCTCGACAATAGCGGTCTTGCCGATCCCCGGCTCGCCAACCAAAACCGGGTTGTTTTTGGTGCGGCGCGATAGAATCTGCATAATCCGCCGGATTTCATCATCGCGCCCGATCACCGGATCGATGTTGCCGTCGCGGGCCAACCGGGTGAAATCATGCGCATATTTTTCCAGTGCCTGAAATTTACTTTCCGGATCGGGGTCGGTGACGCGCTGATGCCCGCGCATCTTCTGCAATTCACCCATGATATCGTCGCGCGACAGATTCAGGATCGGGAAGATGTCCTGCTGTTCGGCCAGGGCCAGAAGCAGATGTTCGGTGCTGATATAGTCATCATGCAACTTGCCGGCTTCGGACTCGGCCTGCGAGAAGACCTTCTGCAGTTCGGGAGTCATATACGCCCCCTGGCTGCCGGAGACTTTTGGCTCGGCTTCGAGCTTTTCCATCACAGTCGTGGCGATCTGCTCGGGATGCCGTTCCATCTTCTGGAGGATAGCCGGCACCAGGCCGTCTTTCTGGCGGGCCAAAACAAACAGCAGGTGCAGCGGCGAAAGCGCCTGATGCGAAAGCTGCCCGGCCAGTTGCATCGCACCCTGAACAGCTTCGGCGGCCATGGTCGTGTATTTATTAAAATCCATATACGTCTACCATCTTCTCTGAGTTGATTCAGTTGTACCGGGTAGAATTGACGCTTATGCAGCTGCCATCAGTATAAACGCTAAAATAGATGTTTTGTTCCGGTATAACCGTTTACTTCGGCCGGCTTTCCGGCGGTTCGATGACTCCGATCACCGATTGCTCGTTGGCCGACTCAAACACCTGCCGGATACCATCGCAGATTTCATCATCGCTCAGCCAGCGCGAGGATCCGCCTTCGGTATGCCAGCCGAGTACCACCCGGTGATAGGCAATGCCGGTATCGGCCAGATCAGGGGTAAAGTTGAGCATATCGGCAATTGCAATCTCGGAGTTGACAACTTGAATCAGCCGGGCGTCGGGGCTGTGTTCTTGAAGAAACTCGATAACGGTATTATAGCATTCCGGATTCTCCTAATTGATCCACGTGATTACCGCCCGGGGTGGCCCCAGATGGGCTTTGGCTTCAAACATCTTATGGGCAAATGCTTTCAGGTTGGTGTAATCGACGTTGACCGGATTAATAATGCCCGCGTCGGTCCGGGTTTCCTTTACCAGATCGATGAGCCGATCCCGATTGCGCGCGATAACCGATACCACCGCGCCCTCGGACGAGAATTTTTTGGCCAGGCCGCGGAGCATCCCGGTACCGCCGATAATCATAATATGATCCATATCCGCTCCTTGCTTGTATCAAGTATAACAG
>CAZGLR010000130.1:0-1260 GCA_964526635.1 uncultured Ignavibacteriales bacterium
CATGTTTTTGGTAGCGGGGGAGGGATTTGAACCCTCGACCTTCGGGTTATGAGCCCGACGAGCTACCAGACTGCTCCACCCCGCGATGAAGAAACATACTATATAATCATCTGCAACAAGTCAAGAACCGTTTCAGCCTATCCACAACTTTCTTTTGCTCGTCATTTAAGAGTTGTCGCAGCCTGTCCAGACCTTTCGCGCATTATGTAATACCGGCACCGAATAATCCGGTCCATATGTTACCTGAGCGTCGTCACCGAAACTGATTAACGGTACTATAGTCCTATCGTGCTGTCATAAAATTCCGACCATGTCATTATCATCTCATGTCCCAACACAAACCGCTGCCCAATCCTCCCGATTGGCCTATTGCTTATGCCTGGACTCATCGGCCGGCGAACCTTCGCCAGTTGTGCTTTTCGCCCCTCGCAGCATGGACATTTTCAGAAACGGTGGCGTTACCAGGGTTGTGATGATGACCATAATTATTACTGCTGAAAACGTTCCTCCGGAAACAACGGCATGCCCTTCATACATCAATTTGGCCCCGATACCGGCAAAAATCAAACCAACTTCACCACGGGGGACCATACCCAATCCGATCGCCATCCGGTTGATGCCTTTTTCGAAAATCGCCAGCGAACAGGCCTGTTTGCCGATGATGGCTGCGATTGTCATAACCCCGGCGAACAGCAGGATATCCATCTGGCCGAAGGTCTCCAGTTGCACCATCATGCCCATCCGCACAAAAAAGATCGGCACCAGAAATGCCGCAATTGGAGCAATCAAATCCTCAATAGAGTCTCCGGCCCAGGCGCGGTATTCGGTGTAGTGGACTTTTTCCAGGATTAAACCGGCCGCAAATGCTCCGACAATTGGCGCCAGACCAATCACACCAGCCAGCCAGGCCAGCGAAAAACAAATCAACAGCGCGATTGAGAGCAGCATACCCTTGACCTGAAACTCGGCGCCGACACGGAAGATGATCGGTGACAGCATATTCCCGATCGCCAAAGCTCCGATGACGAACAGCACCGCCTTGGCCACGATCCAGAAGATACCCAGCGATGAAAGCGCTCCGCCGCTCGAAGCCGCCGTAATCACACCCGATACGACTGCCAGGATGACCAGCCCCATGATGTCGTCGATCACCGCCGCGCCGAGGATAATTTTGGCCTCTTTGGTGTTTATCCGCCCGATATCTTTTAAAACTCGAGCGGTTATCCCGACCGAAGTTGCCGTCAATGTGGCCCCGATAAA
>CAZGLR010000130.1:1270-8725 GCA_964526635.1 uncultured Ignavibacteriales bacterium
TCATCAAATGTGGCCATCCCCATACCATATTGCACGCCTTTGAATTCAATGGGCCCCGATAAAAATATGAACAAAGATCGATTCATTCGGCAGAAACCAGGCACCGACGCCCCAGCCGAGGAAAAACGGCGCCACGACACCGAAAACCGCGACCATAAACGAGGCCAGCCCGACTTTCATCATTTCGCCAATGGTTGATTCCAGGCCAACTTCAAATAATAACAGGATGACCCCGATTTCGGCGAGTACTTCCAGGGTGACTGAGTGCTTGAAGGGTTCAAAAAAATCGAATCCGATCAGCGCCATGTTGCCGATCAGCATGCCGATAACCAGCTCACCCAGCACAGCCGGCTGCTTGAATCGTTCAACGAGATCCCCGCCGATTTTTGCCGCCAGCAATATGATGATCAAGCCCAGGAGTACTTCGGAGACTTCACTGGAACCATGTCCCGCAGCGGCGTCCTCACCGTTGCCACCGTTTTCGGCTCCCGCCGCTCCGAATAATTGTGCTGCCCAAAAGAAAACCAGAACGACAAGGATCAGCATCGTCCGTTTTCCGGTCAGAAACCGACTCATATATCCTCCGCTGTATGTTTCTCGTGTGCCCCCCACAATAGTGGATAATTGTCAAAAAGATCAAGTCTTGAATATGCCTATTTCCGTTTTAGACAGGCATATCTATGGAACGATTCACAAGACGACTTTTCAGGTCTTAATTGACATCGCGCCATCCGTTGTGTAGCTTGCATCAGCTCTAACGAAGGATACAATTAATGGAAGTACGCAAAGCCATGGTCGCCGGTGCCTTCTATCCGGCAGATCCCGGTGAATTGACCCGACAACTTGCCCAGTTATTCAGCCGGGCCGAAAAACGGCCCGTTGCCGGATCGATCCGGGCAATAATCGCGCCGCATGCCGGATACATTTACTCGGGACAAATCGCCGCCGACGCCTATAAGCAGATCGAGGGCGAACAGTTCGATACCGTTGTCATTATCGCTCCCTTCCATGGCTTCTTCAAGGGTGTTTCCGTGTATTCCGGCGATGGCTATCAAACTCCGCTGGGAACTGTGGAAATCGATAAGAATCTGTCGGCCAAGATGGCGGAAAAACATCCGAATGTGTACCTCTCGACGATCGGGCATACCGGTACCGGTGGACGGGGAGAGCATTCGCTGGAAGTCCATATCCCGTTTTTGCAGCTTGTTCTGGGGAAATTCAAACTGGTTGCCATGGTTATGGGTGATCAGGAAGAGTCAACCATCCGCGCCGCCGCAGAAGTCATGGCGGCGACATTAAAAAACCGGAATGCCCTGATTGTCGCTTCAACCGATATGTCCCATTTCTATCCCGAGAGCCAGGCGCGCAAACTTGACAAGGCCTTCGAAGACGCGCTGGCTTCCTATGACACCAACCGTATTATCGACGTTGTCGCCCGCCAGCAGGCTGAAGCCTGCGGGTTTGGGCCGGTTGCGTCGGTGGTGGAAGCAACCCGCCGCATCGGCGGGGAACAGGTTGAAATTATCAGCTATGGCAACTCGGGAGCGACGACCGGAGATTTCAACGAAGTCGTTGGGTATCTTTCCGCCCTCATTACCGGCAAACAGGCGGTTGCTCCCAAGCCAAAAACCGCCAGCGCGTATGCCTCGCTGAAAGCACCCGAATACAGCAGTGAAGAGAAGCGCTTCATGAAAGATCTGGCCGCCTCAATCGTGACAGCTCATGCCCGCGGAGAGGAGTACAGACTGCCGGCGCCAATCAGCCATCGACTTGAGGAAAAACGAGGGGTGTTCGTTACTATCACCTCCCGGGGCCATCTCCGCGGTTGTATCGGTCTGGTTCAGGCCCGTAAAAGATTGATCGATGCCATTGCCGACATGGCTGTCTCGGCGGCCTTCGAGGATCCCCGCTTCCCATCAATTACCGAGAGCGAACTGGAAAATCTTGAATTTGAAATCTCTATCCTGTCACCCCTGGCGCTGGTCACCGATATCACCGCCATCAAGGTCGGTCGCGATGGCCTCATGATTCGCCTCGATACTCATTCCGGCCTGCTGTTACCCCAAGTGGCCGTGGAATACCACTGGGATCGCACAACATTTCTCGAACAGACCTGCCTTAAAGCCGGCCTGCCCAAAAACAGCTACCTCGATAAGCGGGCCCAGATTTATTCGTTTAAAGTGGAAAAATTCTGAGAGATATGCTGCTCAGTTCTGCGGCTTCCGCCCCACATATATCACCGCCGTACCGCCGAACTGCGGATAGAACACCGCCTCGAATCCCGCCTGCTGCATCAACGAGGTAAATGCTTCCGGCGATGGAAACGCTGTCACCGAGGCATCAAGATACTTATACGCCCCCCGGTCGCCCGAGAGCCAACCGCCGATAGTCGGCATAATATGCTTGAAGTAAAACGAAAATGGTTTCCCGATCAGGCTGTTTTGTGGAATCGACGGTTCGATTATCGCCAGATGGCCGCCTGCCTTCAAAATCCGGTAAATGTCCCTGAGGGACACCAGACGATCCGCCACATTGCGAATCCCGAATCCAATTGTGACAGCATCGAACGTTCCGGCCAAAAACGGCAGCGCCATCGCATCACCCTGGCAATGCAGAATATGATCTTGTTGCGTTCCGGTGTGCCGTTGTCGCGAACGAGTCAGCATATGAAAGGCGAAATCGACGCCGTAAATTGTGATATCCCGGCCATACTTCTTTTGAAAAATCCCGATAAAGTCGCCGGTTCCGCAGCAGAGATCAAGTACCGTGCCACCGCGCAGGTCACCCAACAGACCGACCGCGCGATGTCGCCAGCGCTGATCCTGAAACCCCGATAAAACCCGGTTGAGGACATCATAGCGGGGGCTGATCCGATTGAACATTGATCGAATTTCTTGTGGATCACGGCTTTCGGTCATGTCAGCATCCTGCCAAAAAAAAGGGCGGTGTCAACCGCCCCAACATACACATTATTTCGATAAGAATCTACTTGTCTTTCCACCCCATCGGTTCGCGATTGTATTCGCGGATCAAGTCCCATGCCTCCTCGGCCGTATCGGCATAACGAAAATAGTCGATATCGCCGGGGTCGATCGTTCCTTCGGCGACAAGAAAATCGAAATTTATCAACTGGGTCCAGAAGTCCTTGCCGAACAGGATAATCGGGATTGCCTTGGTTTTGACAGTCTGTACCAGCGTCAGCGCTTCGAACAACTCATCGAGCGTGCCATAGCCGCCCGGAAACGCCACCAGGGCTTTGGCCCGCAGCAGGAAATGCATCTTGCGAACCGCGAAATAGCGGAACTGGAAGCAGAGGTCCGGCGTGATATACGGATTGGGCTGCTGTTCCATGGGCAGGGTGATATTCAGCCCGATCGACTTTGCCCCGCATTCAAAGGCCCCGCGATTGGCCGCCTCCATGATACCCGGTCCACCGCCGGTGATAATGACATAATCGGCGCCATGGGAATTTTGCGATTCCGATGATACCAGCTCGGCGAAGCGCTGAGCCTCCTTATAATACCCTGATTTCGCCTGCACCCGCTTGGCCACCGCCAGTTTCTTCAGCAGTTCCGGATCGCGTGGCTTTTTCTTTAGTTCATTGAGAAGCTTCCTCACCCGCTTGTCGCATTCTTTCGGTTCGAGTATGCGGGTACCCCCGAATACGACGATGGTTGATCTGATGTTATGCTGGAGTAAACTCAGCTCTGTCTTGGATAGCTCCAGTTGCAGCCGTACCGGACGAAGTTCATCGAGCATGAGAAAATCATTGTCTTCAAAAGCCAGGCGATACGATGGCTGACTATCCCACCAGTTACTTACCGGTTTTTCTTCAGCTTTCTTTTTGGCTGGAGTCGAGGTTGCTTTTCGCGGCATATCAATTCCTTGAATTGTTGTTACTGTAACCTGGTATCAAAAATTCAATATCATCTTTGACATCATATATTTTTCTGGTTCTCCGGAAAATCCGGCCCCCTGTATTTATTAATCGGTCGTTGAGAGCACCAGGTCCACCTCTTCACCCGGCATTAATTCGTTTCCGGCCTCTTCCGACTGTTCCATCACCGTCTGTGGCAGGAAGTTCTCATCCATCACCAGCGATACCAGCCCTACCGCCAGTCCACGTTCTTCGAGCCGTTGCGTTGCCTCATCCAGAGACAAACCGATCAATCTTGGCACAAACACGGTCCGCTGATAGGGTCCACGATTGACCATCAAATTCACTTCACTGCCATAGGGGATAAATGTCCCCGCCTTCGGATAGGAGAAGACGACGACTTTTTCCGGCAGTGAATCAGCCAGAGTCCATTCCACATCACCCAGCATAAAACCCTCGGCCTCCAGTGTCAACCGTGCCTGGCGAATCGAGAACCCCCGTAAATCCGGCACTTCCACCGCCTTTTGCCCCAGCGATGTCACCACTTTGACCGTCCGACCCGATTTCACCTCGGTGCCGCCGACCGGAAATTGGGTCAGGATAGTACCGGTTGGTTTGTCGGGATGATATTCTTCGGACGTGACCTCCAGCGATAAGCCGCCTTCCATCAATACCGGCTCGGCCTCCGCGACTGTCATCCCCTCGATAGTCGGCAGGGGAAACTCGCTGCCATGCCGGGTAATTGCCGGCATAATCAGAGAATTAAAAATCACAAACAGCAGAAGAAATGCCAGTAGTAAACCGCCGATCCAGAATGCGATGCGTCCCCAGACTGACGATATTTCAGGAAATTTCCATTTCAGGGCGTCGAGTAAACGCCCGCTCCGCTTCCTGTTGCGTTTATAGACTATCATATATCCTTATACCTCATAAGGATATTATCTTAGGGATTTTTTGAATTTCGGCCAACCTTTTTCTTCAGCCGGGCGCAGAAGGCGCCATCGAGACTATCGTGCTGCGGATAGGTTTTGATAAATCCCCGCTCATTAACCAGATGTGCCGGGACCTCAGGTCCGGGAGGATCGATCATAAAGTCCGGGCGCTTCAAAAGAAATTCTTCGACTATCTGATCGTTTTCATCACGCATAATAGTACACGTCGAATACACCAGCATGCCGCCCGGTTTAACCAGATCAGCAGAATGAAGAATCAATGCCGCCTGTAACTTCGCCAGGTGCGCGATATCGTCTTTGGATTTCGCCCAGCGCAAATCACTGTGGCGCGAAACAACACCCCAGCCGGAGCAAAGCGCATCCAGCAGCACCAGCGAACTTTTTGGCCCCTTGAAATCAAGAATATCACACAAGACCGGGGCAATTATTGTCGTTCCCAGTCGTTGAGAATTTCCCACCAGTGTTTCCAGGCGCGCCTGATTCAAATCGACAGCCGTGATCATACCCTGGTTGCCCATGCGCATAGCCGCGTATGTTGATTTTCCTCCGGGAGCGGCCCCGAGATCCAGGACATGACTGCCTGCCTGCGGATTCAACAGCCGAACCGGAATTCCCGCCGACTGATCCTGCACATACACATAACCGGTATCAATAAGTTCCCGCTCAAGCGGAAGTCCCTGCTTTTTAATGACATAGAAATCATCGAGGACCTCCCCGTTCTCAAATGGCACCGCATGGGAATTGAGTATTTCCTCCAGTTGCTCTCGACTGCATTTGAGCGGATTATGGCGATAGGTCATGGCCGGCGGACGATTCCCCCGGGCAAGGATATTCTCCGTTTCCTCGATTCCGAATTCCTTTATACAATACTCGACAAACCATTCCGGATAACTGTAATACAAGGCCAGATAAGCGACCGGATTGTTTTCACGGCTGGGGAAGACCACCTTTTCCGGATTGCGGAGGTAATTGCGAAGGATGGCGTTAACAAAGGCTCCACGGGTATGATGAACCATACCGCGTGCCAAATTAACCGATTCCGAAACAGCCGCACCGTGTGGGATTCTGTCAGTATAAATTAATTGATACAGACCCAGGCGGAGAATATTCCGGGTCCGACGGTCGATAGTAGTATCCGGGTGATTGAGATAAAACGAAAACGTATGATCAAGGCGGGCCTTTAATTTCACGACACCGTGGAATAACTGCAGAAAGAAGCGTCGATCCAGTTCAGTAAAACGGTTCGTCTGCATGACGCCGCTGATGACATCATCGGCTTTGCGGCCCCTGTCCAGCACGTCACCGAGCGCACGGATACACTCCGCCCGCACGGGATCGTATTTGGCTCGCCGCAGGGGTGGTTTGGGAGCCGTCTTTTTACTTTGCTTATCGGCCATATCGCCAAGTTGCTCCTTACACGACAGCGTTATCCTTTATATCGGCTGAATCTACGAATGATATAGCGGTCATTGGCTGATTGCTGTCAACGGATCCAGCGCCTGACCATACTCGTCGATATACTGTAACGCCTTGCGATGAAAATGGAACGACCGAATCTGCTCTTCTGTGTACAAGTCCAGCGCCTGCACGACCTCACTGGGTTTGGCATATCCTGCCGTTCCCAGCCCCAGCGTCATAGTCACGACCATGTCCCCGGTCGCGGAATCCACACAGGTCAAGTCGTATATAGCAGGCCGTATATTCAACGCCTTCCCTCCATCCTTGGTTGTGCGTGTTATTTCGATCTCCGCGCGGGCCAAAAGTTCCTCTGTTCTTGCCCGCAACCGCACATTGTCACCGATATCTCCATATATCTCGTACACGGCACGGTTCAGGAGCGCCGAAATTGCGGGCGCCTTGGAATATATTACTTTCGCATCTGAAATGAAATAGCCATCCGGCAGGGATTCCGAGAGTACCCGAATCTGCTCCTGCGTACAGGTGCCATCGACCTGAATGTCAAAAAACTCACATTCCGAACTGTAGCCGACCGGCAATGGCGGGCCAAATGATAATTTTTGATGTGGATGAAATCCCTGACTGTAGGCAACCGGGAAATGAGACCGGCGAATCGTCCGCTCAAATATCCGGTTATTGTCAAGGTGAGAGAGAAAACGAACCAGTCCGGTTTTACCCCATTTCACCCGAACTTTGCCGCGCGTTGGTGCTGTCGTTGCCGCGGGCTGACTTATACGTTTTTTACGCCGCCCGTACATATCGCCGTCGGCCGCCGGCGCCGGGGAAGCCGCCGAGGTCTCTGACCGAGTCGAGACTGACGGTTCATATGCCTGCATCAGGGCCGAACCGGTCCGCTCCCGCTGCAAGCGTTCCTTCGACTGCCCGCGGTCAATATGATCCCACGGCAGCCGCGCTGAAAAACTGATCTCGCCGGCCAATTTTTCCATCGAGAGATCATTGTCTGCAAACGCCTGCACCCAGATATCGGGATTGAAATATTCGCTCCAGCCGTCG
Organism: uncultured Ignavibacteriales bacterium; assembly: GCA_964526635.1. Lineage (GTDB taxonomy): Bacteria > Zixibacteria > MSB-5A5 > GN15 > JAAZOE01 > CAZGLR01. Next base: position 8,573 of record CAZGLR010000130.1, read on the forward strand.
AATTTCGCACCCGATCGATAGGCCGCCAGGATAACACTGCCAAGTCGCCGATCGCCCCGCCCCAGGATTCCTTCGAGATACGACAGGCGGGGATCGCGGAATTTCAGCGTCACTTCCCGAGCCCGCAGATTGGCTTTCAGATACTGCTGTTTT
>CAZGLR010000131.1:0-8694 GCA_964526635.1 uncultured Ignavibacteriales bacterium
CGCCGGTTAATGCCTGGAAATCGGTGACTTTTTCCGGATAGACACCGAGTTTTTCTTTCACCGCTTCGCGGTCCATGCGTACGACCGGTTGTGAGGCGCGCTGCGGGACATACATCGAGACGTTGCCGTCGACGAGCTGAAAAAGGTCTTTATCGCCACTGACGATATGAACCGCCATATCAAGAGCCGCGCCCCGGCGGGCCAGGGTTGCGATGATATCATCGGCCTCAAAACCATCTTTGGATAGCTCAACCAGATTGAACGCCTCAACCGCTTCATGAATACGCGGCAACTGCACCACCATGTCATCGGGCATTTTCGCCCGCGTTGATTTATATTGCTCGTATCGCTTGTGCCGAAAGGTCGGTTCTTTGGTGTCAAAGATGACAGCTATGTAATCGGGCTTTTCATCTTTAATGATTTTGACTATGGAATTGACGAAACCGAATGTCGCCGACGTATTTTCTCCCTTGGAATTGATCAGTGGATTGCGAATGAAGGCAAAGTATGCTCGATAGGCGATCGCCGAGCCATCGATTAAATACAAGGACTTTCCGCTGAGATCATTTTTTGCCGCCGGCACCATAGAGTCCTTTTTGATATATATACGCTTCCACATCGGGCGGAACCATATAGGTTATCGATTTCCCGCTTACCAGCCGATTCCGGATATCGCTGGAGGAGATATCGTATTGCGGAATCATAACGCGGCGGGCTGATTCCAATTGTTCGTCGGCCTGGAACTCATCATGATATCCGGGACGGGCGGCGACGATGATTTCTACAGTTGATTCCAGCTCCTCATGCTTGTACCAGGACGCAAATTCCTCGACAATATCGGACCCGACCACGAGGAAGAACCCGGCGCTGGGAAATGTGGTTTTCAGCCAGTTAATCTGATCGAATGTGTAGGTCGTGCCCTCGGGCGGTATTTCGAGCCGGAAGTGAGGGTTGTCGGCGATGGCCATATCGACCATAGCCACCCGGTTTTCAAGGGAAATCGTGCGATCGAGTGGTTTGAACGGATGCGTCCGGGCCGGGAGAAAGAGCATACCATCGGCGCTGCAGGACTCGCGTACCGATTCCGCCATGATCAGGTGGCCGTAGTGAATCGGGTTAAAGGTGCCACCCATAATCCCCCAGCGGCCGCCTTGTGCGGGATCAGTTATCATCGCCTCCCTTGGCCAGGTGCTCATCGGTTTCATCAAGCATTTGCTGGGCACGCCCGGCATAATCATGGTCGGGATAGACAATCAGGAAATTCTCGAATTTCGTTTTGGCATCGTCGTACTGGCCCTCTTTGAAGTTGATTTCGCCGAGATAAAACAACGATCGTGCGGCCCATTCGGTAGTGGTATGCTCATCAATAACAGACTGAAAATAAATCCGCGCCGGCTCCAGATATCCCAGCCGGAGATAGGTCCGGCCGCCCTCGAATCGTTTTCGCGCCAGCCGGTTCATGGCCTGGTCAAGATACATGCGGGCCTCGGTTACCAGATCGGATCCGGGATTATCGGTGATAAAATCCCGCAGGGCTTCGATGCCCTTTTCAAGCTCGCTTTGATCGAGACCATAATGATCGGGCGCCGCCTTGAAATAGCACACGCCGGTCATAAACTGGCTGTCGTCAACAAATGGCGATCCGGGGTAATTGCGGACCAACCGTTCGAATTCGGTTGCGGCGATAAAATAATCCTTGGTGTGAAAATGCGCCATAGCCAGATAATACTGCGCCGAATCAACCATGGGAGCGCCGCTGAAATTGTACAGGACTTTCTGGAAACCGTTGATCGAGCGCGCATACTGATCTTTGGCATATGCTTCACGAGCCTTGGCGAACTGTTCGTCGGCCGTGTTATATAATTTCATGACCGATCCGGCACAGCCGCTGATCAGAAATATCCCCAGCAGGAGAATAGCGAGTGAAATAACGTTCCGGCGAGTCTCAGGTATCATATTTTTCTTTCAGCATGTTATAGTTTTCCCAGACCTTTATAAAGTAAGATTTGGGCAACGGTTTATTTTGTCGAAGGCGCCCGCGTAAACGGGTCTCCCCCAAGTTATATGCGATAATACCTTTTTTGACATCCTTAAATTTCAATATCTGTTCAAAAAGGTGCAGCGTCCCCAAACGGATATTGGTGGCCGGATCAAATAACTGCTCATGGCCCTCCCAGTCAAGACCGCTGCGCATGGCCAGATCCTCCCCGGTTCGCGGCATAAGCTGCATGATCCCGCGGGCGCCCATATGCGATACCTGGCCCTTTTTGAAGGTTGATTCGGTCAGGATAACAGCCATGATCAAAAGCGGATCATAGTTGTATCTCTGGCACTCTTCATAGACCACCGACGCCAGTTCACGGGTTTCCTCATCGGTAAATCCGATCTGGAAATCCTCGATAACCTGGAATATCTTCAGTTTCTCTTCCATGTCAGCCAGACGCTGTCGCTGGTAATCGATAACCTTGTGCAGTTCGTATTTGTCTTTGATCAGAAACACCAGCAGCGTTGACTGAAGCAAGTAAATCAAAACCAGCATCAAGGCAATCGGTTTTGACAGGTAGATACCGGTTTTGTCAAGGCTGACGCCCGAACTCATCCCACTACCCTTTCTCCCCTGAGGTCATAGCCATCGGACGCTGTGATCCGCGCCCGCACTATATCACCGGGCTTCAGCGTGGCCGCTGAAAGCACAATGGTCTGATCAATATCAGGGGCATCGAAACGGCTGCGGCAAACCGCGACATCATCTTCGATACTATCCACAATGACCTCCATGTCAGAGCCGACGGCAGCATCGTTTCGGTCAAAGGCAATCGCCTGCTGTCGGAGCATCAGTTCATCGCGTCTCAATATCGCGTCATCCTCCGATATCTGATCGGCCAAACCCGCAGCCGGAGTACTTTCCTCCGGCGAATAGGCAAACACGCCCAGCCTATCAAATTCGAACGCCTCGACAAAAGCCAGCAACTCGTCGAAGTCTTCACGACGTTCACCGGGGAATCCGGTTATAAATGACGTCCTGATTGCGGCAGCCTTCTTATGGCCGCGTATATGCCCCAGAATACCTTCGATCTGTCGGCGACTGACTTTTCGATTCATCATCGCGAGCATACGATCGGAGATATGCTGCAAAGGTATATCAAAGTAGGAACAGATACGGTCGTTGTCAATTATATAGTCGAGGAGATCCCCATTCAAACGGGCCGGGTGAAGATACAATAATCGAAACCAGATACTGCCTGCAATCGGCTCCAATCGGGTCAGGAGCGTGAGTAATGATGGTGTTCCATATATGTCTGCACCATAATTGGTTGTGTCCTGCGATACAAGTATCACTTCACGTTTGCCGGCATCAATTAACTGCTGGATTTCAGCGATTATCGACTCGATGGTACGGCTGCGGTAGGGTCCCCGGATATCAGGAATAGCACAATACGCACAGCGATTATTACAGCCATCGGAAATCTGAACATAGTCAAAGGGATACTGTGGTTCGATATAGCGCGGGTATTGATATTCCATGTACCGGCGCGATGGCTCATTACGAGCCACGATCCGGGTCGCATTGTCGTCGATAATTTCCGCCAGCATGTCGATGTTACCGATCCCGATGATGCCATCGGCCTCAGGAATCTCCGCGGCCAGTTCCGCAGTATACCGTTGCGACAGGCAGCCGGTGATTACCAGTTTACACCGGGAGTTACCCTTCAGCCGGGCCAGTTGAAGAATAGCCTCGACCGATTCTTCCCGGGCATCATGAATAAACGCGCAGGTGTTGGCGATGAGTAAATCGGCGGTTTCGGGCGATTCCGCCGGGGTGAGACCATGGGCCAACAGAAATCCGGCGATATAGTCGGCATCGACATCATTCTTGGGACAGCCGAGTTTATGAATATAGAATCGTTTCATGGCATGTAAATAATCTCGGTGTCGGCCGGGGGAACGAATTTGAAAGCGCCTGTGGGGACTTCTTCAATTTGATAAAAATTTGTAATCAATATAAGTATACGGGAATTGTTGTCGTCATAGTATTCAATCTCAAGCGGGACACGGCTGTCGCTCTCGATTTTCAACGCAAATTCCTGTGGTGAAGTATGCGTATCGCGGGCTTTCATCATGAAGATCGTCGTGTCTTTTCGACGACTTTCTTCATTACACCCGTAGACATTCTCCGGGTCATAGACAAGTGTGAGCGGATTCCATATGCCGATTTTGTACACCGAGTCAACCAGTACCTGTTCATTGGATGGTGAATAACTCCAGTATTCGATGCCATCGCATACAATCGCCTGTCTGCTTGATTCAAGCCGAAAGCGGCCGTCGTGGCCGGCCACAAGCGTCCCTCTGGTGGTATCAATGGACTCGAAAATATCTGAGTAGATCATTTGTGTAAAAGTCAGGGAAATATATGGCGCCATTTCCAGCGACGCGCTAAAGTCTTCAAATGTGGGACAGGTTGTGGCGGCGTCTACCTTTTGCTCGCCAAAAAGAGGAGCAGTAAGTAGCAGCCAGAGAATGGCAATGGCACAAGTCTTCATATGTAATTATACCCCGAAGCGGCCATCATGTTTTCGAGATATTACGCTGCTTGAGTGTTTCGAGGAATGACCGGTCGACCAGAACGTCACGGGCTTTTGACTCATTGTAGGAACCAATAATCTTCATATCCTCGAGATCATCGATCAATCGGGCGGCCCGTTGGTAGCCGATCCCAAGCCGCCGCTGCAGCAGGGAAACCGACGCCTGCCCCTGTCGTACCACTGTTTCGATTGCCTCAATCAGTACCGGATCACTGAATTTGCTCAGCTCGGCCTTCTCCTTTGACTCCTCCTCGGCCTGTTTCTGACGCGTCTGGCTGTACTCCTGATCGCGCAGGAAGGTCACCAGTTTCTCAGTATCATCCGATGACAGGAAGGCACCATGCAATCGCGCCGGTTCCGGCTGGCCGACTTTGAGGAATAGCATATCGCCGCGTCCCAGGAGTTTTTCGGCGCCGTTGCCATCGAGAATGGTCCGCGAATCGGTCTTACTTGCCACCTGGAAGGCGATACGCGACGGGAAGTTAGCCTTGATCAGTCCGGTAATCACATCGACCGATGGTCGCTGGGTGGCCAGAATGAGGTGAATCCCCACGGCGCGGGCCATTTGCGCCAGTCGTGTAATCAGGAGTTCGACCTTACTCGACTGGGCCGACATCATCAGATCGGCGAGCTCGTCGATTACAATGACGATATACGGCAGCTTTTCGGATTCATCTTTTGCCCGGGAATTATAATCAACGATGTTTCGCACCGATTTTGCGGCCAGAAGCCGATATCGGGATTCCATCTCGGTGACGGCCTCGCCCAGGACCCGTTCGGCCTGCTTGGCCCGGGTGACGACCTTTTCGCTGAGATAGGGTATCCCCTTGTACACCGTTAGTTCAAGCATTTTCGGATCAACGAAAATGAAGCGAAGTCGCGACGGGTGCAGGGCATAAATCAACGAGGTGATAACAGCGTTCACGCATACGGATTTTCCGGATCCGGTGGTCCCGGCAATAAGTAAATGCGGCATATCGGCCAGGTCGGTGACGAAGGGATCTCCGGCGATATCCTTGCCGAGCGCCATCGGTAATTGCATTTTCTGATTGCGATAGGCGTCGGACTCGATCAATTCCCGGAAATTGACGATTTGCGGATTACGATTGGGGATTTCGATGCCAACCGCCGCCTTGCCGGGAATCGGGGCGACAATTCGGATGCTCTTGGCCCGTAAATTGAGGGCCAGATCTTCAGACAAATTGGCGATTTGATTGACTTTTATTCCGGCTGCAGGCTTGATTTCAAACCGCGTAATAACCGGCCCGGGATACATCTCGATTTTGCCGGCCAGACGCACGCCAAAGGTTTCCAGGGTCAGTTGCAGAGATTGCGCCGTCTCGCTTAATTCCTTTTCGCTGTAGGCCGGCCCGGTTGACGTGCCGTACGAAAGCAAATCCGGCGGTGGTTGCTTAAAACTCCCCGGCTCGGCCGCGACTTCGGCATTTCGTCCGGTATCTTCGGCCTCAGTCTTACGCGACAGTGTCACTTTGCGCGTATCCTGTGGCTTCTTATCATTGCCGCGCAGACTACCCTCGCGCTCGATTATCACCGAACCGGTGTCTTGTTCAGCGTTTCCAAGGTCAACATCTTCTGTTCCGGCGGGTAAATTTGCATTTTTACGGCGCAGGTTTCTTTTCAATTCAGATTTGAACGATGACTTCCGAATGACCGGTCGATTCCGAAAATCGAGCTTCTTTCTGGCCTCCTCCAGACGTGGTTTGGCCCGTTCATAAGCATCGCCGATTAACGCCTTTCCGGTCTGGGCGATCAGGGCGACGAGGTTGTGGAAGCGATGCGAAATCGCACCATAGTACAACAAGGTAGCCGTCAGGGCCGCAAGAAAAACGATATATGTTCCCGGTACGCCGACGATTTTCAGTGAGATTTCGATCAGTGTCTGTCCCAGTGCACCGGAGCCATCGGGTACCGTCAGGGGGTACTCCCGCAACCCGGCAATGCGCGGAATATCAAGAAGCAATAACAGGATCCAACCGACTCCCCATATCATGGCAGCATGCTTGTAAAGACGTCGGGCCAGTTCCCATCCAAATATGCGCAGTGAGAGAATAAGCAGAAACGGCACCGATAAAAAGGCCGCCCAGCCCATGAAAAACATACTCACATAACTGAGATAGGCGCCCATCATCCCCCCCGGATTATTATACCGGAGAGCAAAGGGATTCCCATACACGGCCTCGTCGGAAATGATCTGTATATCATCGGCCGGTGAGTGACCCAGTAAACTGACGCCAAACATAAGTGAAAAGGCGGCCAGGAGGATCGCAAAGATACGTATTTTGAACTGTCTATTCATAGCAAACCGCTGTCTTTCGACTGCCACATAATATCACCGCAGGCCAGCCGTATGGTCAACAAAAAAGGCAGAGCAAAACGGCTCTGCCTTTGACAGGTGCAAACGCTCACCACTTATTTTTTGACTGCGTCGCGAAGTCTCTTGCCCGGTTTGAATTTGGCCACACGAGCCGCCGGGATCTTGATCTCATCGCCGGTTTGCGGATTACGACCGGTACGGGCTTTCCGCTTGCTGGTCGAAAATGTGCCGAAACCGACAAAGCTGACTTTCTGGCCGCGCTTGAGGGCGCCGGTTACCGAATCAAAGAAGGTGTTGATCGCTTCATGCGCCTGGCGTTTGCTGATGCCGGTATCCTTCGAGATTTTGTCAATGAGTTGTTCTTTGGTCATGTTCGCTTCCTCCGTGAACATAAATGAATGCTTCCATTGGCTTAACCGCTTGAAGGTACCGATGGTATAAAATTGATGTCAATTAAAAAAAAGGACCTGAAAGGCAAAAAACATAGATTTTATGCGGGTTTGCCGGGCATCCAATATGTGACAACAACCTCGATGATTGGATATACGCATACCCGATGACAGTTTTTAACGATTCATGACAGCCCCCCGAATACCCGATTCTGATTTTTCAAACTTTAAGTCAGGCAATGCCTTAACAAATATCTTGAAGTAAAAGCCGCGACGCGGACCATCGGGAATCCAGTAGAAATGCCCTTCCCAGCAGTGAATCTGCCGGACAATGTCGATTACACGGTTGACTGTCTCGTGATCGATAAAATCATATTTTTGCGTGTATTTTATTTTCGTGTTCGGGGTAATATTGACATCAAAGGTAAAATCAATCCAGTGTTGACGATTTACGAAACTGGAAAGCAGCCCGGTCTCGCTGTAGTAATGGCGCAGATTTAAATTCCAGTTGACGGCCTCCCCGCCCGCAGCCGTATGCGGTTCAGCTCCCACCAATTGAAATGCCGATGCCGTATCGATGCCATAAGTATCCGTATCGATCGGCGAACGGGAATAATCATCGGATATCGATCCCCGGGCCTGAAAGGTCGAACTGATGGTAAACGTCTGGAGTCGCGGTGACCAGAACTGCAGGTTGTCGTCGTCGTCATACAGATCATGAGCCATGGAGGCTGTAATGGATAGATTATTCAGCGGGTTCGAGTTAAGCGAGGTGGTCAGATCGGACCATTTGCGACCCAGCGCTTCAAAATTATGACTCAACCCGGAACTCAGGGTGGCCAGCGTTAAGGTCTTTTCTTCGCCCTTGCGAGATATTTTTGCCAGAAAATTATTCCGCAAAGATAAATTCATCGTCATCGATTTGCGATTGCTGCCTCCCCCCACACCGACATACTGCCTGACATTTTCATGCCGCGTGATTGCCGGTACATATGTCAGGCTGACTGTTGGCGTAACCACATGCCGCAGAGCCTGAAGGCCCAGGGTTTTAATATTGAAGGTGCCATAGAGCTCAGTCTGGGCGGATACGCCGGTCGATATCGAGGCCCGCCGATATGGTCTGTTACCGGCTACCCCGCGGTCTTCGGATTGATCGGTGCGAAATACATAATACCAGGTCTCCTGCCCGGAAATGTTCGGCGTGATCTGAAAGTATTTAAACAGTCGAAATGGCGCCCGCAACGAGACATTATGATCATAATAGCTGAACTGTCGCCGGCTGATGAGATCATAACGCGACGTATCAGTGACCAGAGATGAGTCTATAGTCACGGTTGTATCGTTAGTCAACGTATCGATCACCAAAGTCGAGTCGTATGCAAATGAC
>CAZGLR010000132.1:0-8634 GCA_964526635.1 uncultured Ignavibacteriales bacterium
ATTTCGGTATGCTTTCTATAGGGAATAACCTGATCATAGACAGCCCTGATATCCCGCCAGTCTTTTACGACACTTAGCAGGCATAGAATGCCGGCGATAATGATGGCGGACAGGAAAAAATTGCGATGTCCTGCAATTCGCGAAGTTATAAAACCAAGTAAGAATACGGAAAAGAACAGTTGAATTCTTTCGGCATACTGCGCGTTGAAATGGTAGTTAGTCAGTAAATATGCAAGTATTGTTATGATAAGCAGATAATGAAATTGCTTTCGAACTGCAATCATGATGCTCGCCAAAATGATAACAGCAAAATGCACAACGGATGTTACACTAAAAGGATCGTGGTGGCGTGGAGAAATGAAATTAACTAATCCTTCTTGAAGGCCGTTCCAGCCGGGTATGCCTCGCCACAGTGAAAAGGTCGCATTCGCCACCGTACCCTTGCCCAACACCAGATAAGTCTGAAGATAGAACGGTAAAATTGTTACCAGAAAGGCCACAACTATCGGCCAGATTGTCTTGGCCTGACGCTTTATGACCAACTCGTGAAGAAAAAGTAAACCGATTAAAAAGAAATAGACCGGCGAAATTAAAAAAGCCAGCGCAAGAAGCACTCCGGAGAAGACTTTCTCCCTGATCGATTTGTTACCTTTCAGATACAGCAACAAACCGAAATTGAATACTGCTATGGAAAAGTAAAAAGCGGTTGCAAGCAACAGGTATCCACTGCTCATGTAATTGAAAACAAACGGTAAACAAATACACGCTATGAATGCGGAATGCCGGTCAAAAACTCGACTGACCAGTTTAAAAGTTGAAATGAATATTAAGCATATGTTGGTTATGATGATTACCACAAGGAGCATATTGATATCAGGCACAACCTGATTGAGACAGAAAAGTATGAGGTGATAGGCCGGGGGATGAAACGAATACTGGCCGGTTATGGGATCGTTGAAAATATTGCCATTTCCGATTTGGAGGGTTTTTCCTTTAACGTAAGCAATATCAGGAGAATTCGTAAAGGGGGGAAATCGGTAGTGGAGAACCTGCGCCAGGATCAGAAGGACCAATAAAAATAAAACTACTTCATAACCCCATTTACGAAGAAAGGGTATTCTTCTTCGTTTACTCACAAACACAGTATGACCAATTCAGTCAAATTACGCCATCGAAAAATATGCTAACCCCCAATAAAAAATGCGCCATCAGGGACTCGAACCCCGGACCAATTGATTAAGAGTCAACTGCTCTACCAACTGAGCTAATGGCCCATAGCAGCTTTTATATGAGGGTGGAAGGATTCGAACCTTCGACCACCTGATTAAAAGTCAGATGCTCTACCCCTGAGCTACACCCCCATAAAATTTTGGTGCTCAGGATTTTCCAATATAAACGGCCTTCCCCTAATGTCAACCGCTTTTTAGATACTCCGGCTCCATCCGCTCCCGGATTACCCCTTCTACATACAGGCTCGACGCTGTGCCACGCTATGACCTGGTGACCGCTTTCGATGTCATCCACGACCAGGCCCATCCCGACAAAGTCCTTCGGGGCGTCTTTTCGGTGCTTCATGACGATGGCATCTTCCTGATGCAGGATATCGCCGGCTCGAGCCATATGCATCTCAACCGCGACAATCCCATCGGACCATTGATCTATACGATCTCACCATACATTGCATGACTGTCTCGCTGGCCCAGGGTGGCGCCGGACTGGGCACCGCCTGGGGTGAGGAACTGGCCCGGAAAATGATCGGTGAGGCCGGCTTCGAATCTATCACTATTCGCCGCCTGCCCCATGACATCCAGAACTGCTTCTACCTCGTGACCAAAAAAGACGGCATCCTGGATTTCGGGGATGAGGACGAACATCTCAAACAGGTTGCCTGATATACTTCTGAAGGGAAGTGGTGTATTACGATTGACCGCCGGCGGAGATATCCGCCGGCGGTTTTATTAATCATTCATTACATTATCTCTAAATAGATCTTTGATTGTGTTGCGATCAAGAAATTTCCCCTGATAATCGAAGTAGAAAAGACGCTTTATATAAAATTTGAATTGACTTAAATAATGAATCGCAGAATTTTGAACATCTATCAAATTTTTGATTTCATTCTCGTGTAACACCTTCGCGAGTTTGCGAACATCTTGATCGTCGGTTCTTGTATTGTGATTTGAGAAAGGTGAATGACTTTCAAATTTTATAGAATTCTGTAGAAGTGCAAACGCGTCGCGAGATAGACTATGACTAGTTAACAGTGATTCAAATTTTATGCTATTTGTAAGAAGGCTTTCTGACAGGAAACTATACTTACTGTCAACGTCAGTTTCCTCAAACTTTAGCGTTTCACGCTCTTCATGAACCAGAATAGGTGGTATTCTATTCAAGAGGCAGTACCTTGCCATTTTATCGTATTTAGTATCTGGTTCCCAACCTCTGACTTTGCTCCAAAAATAGATGTCATCATACTCGCAAAACCAATTAGGTTGGTTTATCGCTTTCTGCTTTATATCTTCATAATCAATTTCTATATGTCCGTGCTTTCCCATTTTAAAATAGACATGTTTTGCAATTAATTCCATACCAACAACAGTTTTATGATAGGTAATATTATTATACATATAATATCTTGATATAACAAAATGTTCCAAGGCGTTAATTGCCTTTTTATCAATAGCGATTCTTTTGGCATTATCATCAAAGACAATATTTGATATCAAAAAATTCAAATCAATATGCCCATAGCATACACCGCTGTACAAAGAATCGCGAAGAAGAAAGTCTAATCGATCAGCGTCAATTGTGCTCCCGATTAATTGAACTCTATAATGCGGTTGGTCTAGCTCGCCCTTGACTATTTTCGATACTTCAACAGGATCAATCGAGAACTCATGCAATAATTCAATAATCTCTTCACGGTTTTGAATAATATACCCACCCAACCGTTCATGCGATACGTCTTCAAATTTACTTACCTTTGCCATGATATTTAATGGAAGTTCTTGATCGGTAGATTTATCTTCTATGAAATCTTCGGAGGTGGATTCTTCCTGGCTATCAATAGCATACCGATAAATCGGAAATTCCGATACATGACTTAATGGATAATGACCAATGTCATGCAAGAGTGCGCAAACGCGCAATAATTGTTTTTCTTGATCGTCAATTATACTATTACCACTCTTGCTACATGAATATCTATTTATTGCATCAATCATAAGTGATACTACATGCATTGCTCCCAAACTATGTGAAAACCTGCTATGAGTCGCCCCGGGAAAAACTAAATTTACCAATCCATGTTGACTGAGCCTTGCTAATCGCAAAAATGTAGATGTATTGATTAATTTATGTTCCAATTTTGATAATTTTATTGAACCATGGACTGGGTCATTTATTGATTTATTCTCAAAATCGATTGTCATGTTGTTTTGGCTTTTTATACCTCAGATATATTCTTTTTCAACAAGAAGGTCCCATGCATTTAGTATGTCTGTTTCAGAAAATTTGTCTGGTTTTTTTTCTTGAATAATTTGTACTACATTTTCTTTCGTAATTTCGCCGTCTTTTCGTGCAATTTTATTCAGATAATGGATCGATGCCAACAATTCCATAAAAATATGCAATTTCAAATTATCAGGTTTTCTATCTAATAATGATTTTACTTTATCAAGTTTCTGTTTACCGGAATCAGATATAGCAACAGTATTCTTGTCGTTGTCGTACATAGGTTTGTTTTCATGGTAAGCAAAGGCTGTCGCAGTCAAATCTGGCGAATATGGCCCATAATGATACCAGGTAAACCTGTAACCTAAATCAATGCCTTGTAATTGGGCAAAATATACATATTTCTGCAAAAGCAAACGATCTTCAAAATTTGTAACACTAAGTTGGTTTTGTATGTACTCTATGACTGCCAGTAGACGATGAATTTTCTTTTTCATAACATCCTCCCTATTACCCTTATACTACCAAACTAAAATCACGGATACAATTTAAATTTGTCCTTACTTTTAAGAAATCGGCATTAAGTAACCTAACCTAATAAAAATAGCGCATATGGGCATCACAAATTCGTAATTTCCGCTTGAATTATATCCGGCGATGACGTATAATACATTTAATGAATAATACGAATTCGAACAATAAAACCGACACCCAGCCGCTGCTGTTCCTCTCGCCGATCCACAAGGCCATGCGGCAATTCGGTATTTATGCCGAAACGGAGATGACTAAATTTGATTTATCCCCGGTCGGGGGACATCTGATTTCGTATATCGGTATATATGGCCCGGTGGCTATTGCCGAACTGGTCCGGGTCTTCGGGTATAAACCCACCACGATGACCTCCATGCTCGACCGTTTGGAGGATAAGGGTCTGATTGAGCGGGCTATAAATAAACACGATCGCCGTTCGATTTTAGTCTCGGTGACCGCATCGGGACAGACACGGGCCCGGGCTGCTCGTGAGTTTGTCGAACGGTTTGAAGAACAGATTCGCAGCCGCGTCAGCGACCATGATATCAAGGGATTCCAGAAGGTCATGACAGCCTTTGCCGAAGCCACCGGCGTGGATGTCCGAAAAGGCAAGCAAGAACGTCGTTAATACATTCACGCGCACAAGGAGGGATACGATGCATCCGCCGACAGTCAAATATCTGATTCAGCTCAATACGCTCGTCATCAATAAAAACCTGGAAGGCCTCTCGCATGACGACAGCCTGCTGTATCCCGAGGCAGGCGGCAATAACATCAACTGGATTCTGGGCCATTTGGTGAAATCGAGGGCGTCGATGGCCTCCCTGCTGGGGCAGGATCCCCGCCTTGATCAGGATGAACTTACCCGCTATGCCCGCGGTTCGAAGCCATTGACGGTGGCCGATGACGCCCTCCCGCTGGAGACATTGATGGGCCATTTCAACCGCCTGCAGGATGTCATCGAAGATGGTCTCGATGAAATCGACGACGATACCCTTGGCCAACCCGCCCCGCACAGCCCGACCGGTAATCCTGAAGAGACTATCGGCTCGCTCCTGGCGGGACTGGCCTTTCATGAATCGTATCATGCCGGCCAAACCGGGGTGTTGCGCAATCTGTCGGGCAAACCGGGCGGCATCAAATAGCTTGCAGCCGGGGGCGATTAGACGCGTAATTCAGAATGGAAAATAATCCGGGGAGTTTTACTCCATGTACGACCAACCGGGCGGATAATCAAAATATCCGCCCGGTTTATTTCTATTGCCGACTGTCACTGGCCATGCAAAATCAATGATCAAAGTTTTTATTTGTCGGAAACATAGTCCTATCATCTCCTGTTCTAATTATATTAGTAACCTGCTGACCCTTTAGAAACCGGAGAAATACATGTTTATCAAACATCTGGAAGACATAGAAAAGAAAGACGTGTCCGGGGGCGAAATCGAAAATGTCCTCAAGCAGGTCCCGGTCGGCCCCGAACAGGGATGGCCCAATCATGTGCTGCGGGTGTTCACGATCGGCTCGGGCGGTCACACGCCCAAACACAGCCATGACTGGGAGCATGTCAATTATGTCATCGCGGGCAGTGGCACGCTCGAAATCGAGGGCAAAAAGAACCAGTTGAAAAAGGGCGACTTCGCTGTGGTCCCCCCGAATGTGGAACATCAGTATTCCAACAATGGCGACCAGGACTTTACCATGATCTGCATCGTGCCCAAAACCGGCGACTATTAAGCCCGGCCCTATCAAATATTCCCTGCCACACAAATACAAACGCCTCGCACCGCATGCGAGGCGTTTGTTGCTCGTTCCGACATTCAGGCTGCGGAACAGGAGTTACAGTATTGAAGAGTACAGCTCTCTCACTAAGCTCTACCATCGCAGACTAAAGCAAATTCCGCACCGTATCGCATTGTCGCGAACTCCTGTTTGCTATGATATTGTCGGACAATATCATAATAAATCCCCGGCAGGTCGATCACGTCATAAGATTTGTACCCGCCGGGGATATATTGTACGATTTCGGACGTACCGTGTGCCACCGCCCGGATTTCACATACGAATTATTCAATAGCCGTCAGCGATTTTTCGACCGCATCAATCAATGGTTGCGCCGACAACTCCGAACCGACAGCATTCTTCATCCACAACTGCGGAACAACTGTCCCCTGCGAGCAGAACCGTTCGATTTCAGCTCCGAATTTCTTGCCATCGAGATAGCTATCAAGCTGATATTCAATTAGATGCCCCAGCGGATACTCGGCCAGATACAACGGATAGCTGATCATGTGCGAGTAAATGCCCAGGATGATCTCGTCGCGCGATCCAAAACTGTCGGCCAAATAGGTATTCCATACCTCTTTGGCGATATTGATGATAGCCTTCTTCAAGTCGGCAACAGAGGCATCCGTGTGCTCATAGAGCCATTGCCAGACCTTGATGTCGACAATCGCCACGCCCATAATTTCGCATGCTGACCAATAGAGATCGAGCGTTTTCATGTGGGCGGCGTTTTTATCTGGATTTTCAATACCAAGAATATCAAGATCACGGTTCTGGAACAAAAATGCTATCGCCTCGGAGAAGCCGGTAAACGGCACTCCGCTGTGCAAATGATACTTCGGGCCATGAAGACTGTATGTCTGCTCCACATTATGCCCAAATTCATGGGCGGCGATATTGAAACCCTTGTAATCCATGCCACCCTTAGGGACACGAGTACTGAGCCGTGAGACAGCCCCCCGCATCTCCGCCCCCCAGGCATGGCCGGCACCGCGCGCCGCTTCAACCACGACTTTTGGCGCCACGAAATTAGCCTGATCATCGGAAAAACCAAGCGATTTCAAAATATTCGGCATGTCTTCAGCAAAAGCATCGATATTGGCATACCGTGATTTGACAGTTTCATCCAGCTTTGATTCCGAAATACCGCTGCGGGCCTTGAAGCCGTCGTACCAGATATCAAATGGTCTCAAATCGCGCCCGAGCCGTTTTTTAATCACATCTGCCGTTTTGGCAAATACACTGGCAGACAAACAGGTATCAAACAACGAAGTCACTTCATCAATTGTCATCTCCCGATTCTCGAGAAAAACACGATCGATATATCTGGGATTGGCCGGACAATAAGGATCGATATCGCGAAGCGCCCTGAAAATGTTCATAAGGTGTTGATACCTGGTGTCCGGTTCAGGGGTACCGGCATCGTCCGAAACCTTGCCAATAACGACATTGTCGAAGGGATTCCACCGCATTTCCGAATTGTTGATAACTTTTTCGGGGATTTCCTGAGTGATAATCCGCTCCATGACTTTGTAAATCAATTCCTGCTTCCGCAGGCCGTCGTCCTGGCCATAATGCGCTTTGAGTTCATCCCGTAACCCCCAGTGGCTGATCAATTTTAAGTCTTTGGGGAATATATGCTTGCCCTCGAGATCATAAAGATTGCCGAGATAGATATTGTATTCATCAATATAATGTGACGCCGCCGTGATGACGGTATTCACCTTCTGATTCAACTCGGCCGGGACACGGCTGGCAAACATATTGCCGAGGCGCGCCATCGCCCATTGCCTTTCATCCCACGAGGCCCCCTGGCTGCGTTTTTCATCGAGAATGTAGCGTGGGAAATTCAGCAGAATCATAAAGGCAATCTTGTTGCCGAAAAAATCATCGTTCATATGCGCCGCCGGATTATAGGCGGCAAACGACATATCCAGCGGCGTAATCGGGCCGATATCCAGATGCAGTTTTTCCTGCATGGTCTTCATCATCTCAACAAAATGGCCATCGAGTGCCTCGAAAATGCGATCGAGGCGATCGAATGTCTCCTCATACATGGCCTGATTTCCGATGAAGCTCTCGAGACAGAAGACAGTATATTCGTCCGGGGAACCGTCATTTTCCCGCCAGAACTCGGCAACCTGGGCGGCGCCGCGTTCGATGCGGAAACGGTTCTCTTCGCCGTGGGTTTCGATCATCCGGCTGATAGTATTGTCTATGGCAGCTTGTTCGATTGGCATGATGATTTTCTCCGTTTGGTTTACGGGTAATTTTGTTCGAGGAAGGTAGTAAAGGCAGATAAGATTTTCAAGTGAAGAGTTGCGCGGGATTCTGGGCGAGATGGGTGGTAGAGGAAAACGGTTCAATTCTCCCGATCCTGCCGGATCGGGCTACCAGTTATTAATCGCCCACAACTTGTCATCTACAATCAGCTGCCCACAACTTGTCGCCCACTACGGAGCAGCTTTGCTGCGGAGTCGTGGGTTTATCTATTTGTTGAGCTATGTTGTCATTAATCTGTATTCCGCACCCTGCCGGGTGCGGTACCGGGAAGCTATCGAAGCAGATAAAAAGCGAAAGCTTTCCCAAGCAGGATTGCGCGGTACCACACCGGAACGGTGTGGCTCGCAGTAGTGAATCATCGGCAATAATTAATGCTCTGCTGCTGCGGGCGCAGCTCCCCTTAATACCCCAATCATCAGAATTGGGGATAAATGCGTGCCTGTTTATCTTACCCCAACTCTTCTTCGGTCTATGAAATAGGGATCTGTCGC
The DNA here is from genome assembly GCA_964526635.1 of uncultured Ignavibacteriales bacterium. Classification (GTDB taxonomy): domain Bacteria; phylum Zixibacteria; class MSB-5A5; order GN15; family JAAZOE01; genus CAZGLR01. The sequence continues at coordinate 8,541 of CAZGLR010000132.1, forward strand.
CCACTACGGAGCAGCTTTGCTGCGGAGTCGTGGGTTTATCTATTTATTGAGCTATGTTGTCTTTAATCTCTATTCCGCACCCTGCCGGGTGCGG
>CAZGLR010000133.1:0-8542 GCA_964526635.1 uncultured Ignavibacteriales bacterium
CAAAATCCCTTGCCACATGTAGGTCGAAATCCCTGCCACATGTAGGTCGAAATCCCTTGCCCGAGCGAAGCGAGGGTGCGACGCGAAGCGGAGCAGGTTTCGACATCCCTTAAATATGTGACACATACCATTCATACAATTACTATCTTGCAACCATGACAACGATTCGCCGCTATTTTCAACATGGTCAAGTCGCCTTTTTGACGCATGTCACACTGGATCGTACACCGCATTTGCAGATCAATACTGATCTATGGCAACGGGCGTTTCTGTCAAATCAATCTCTCTTGGATTATGAGATAATCGCCTGGGTAGTTATGCCGGAACATTTTCATATTGTTATCGATCCGAAAGACTGGCAGCTTAGTGGATTAATGCGAAAGCTCAAACTGCTTTATTCCGGAGCCTATCGCAGCCGATATAGTTTGAAGCGTGGGCGCCTGTGGCAATATAGTTTCTGGGATCGCGTACTTCGAGATCAGGATGATTTGAACCAACACATCGATTACATTCACTATAATCCGGTAGGTCATGGAATAGTCACTGATCCGAAGGCATATTCGGGATCCTCATTCAATGATTATTTAAGGGCTGGCGTGTATTCATACGATTGGGGTTGCAATGAAGGCATTAACTTTGAGGGTGACTTTGGAGAGTGACGGTTCTGATGTCGAAACCTCCCTCGCTGCGCTCGGGATCGCTCGCGCCTGCGGCGCTCACGACAAGGGATTTCGACCTACGCGTGGCAGGGATTTTGATCTACGCGTGGCAGGGATTTCGACCTACGCGTGGCAGGGATTTTGATCTGTTCGTATCGAATCTATAAATATCTGTTCCTGGACATCATGGCCCCGCCACTGAATATCGACTCTTTCCTTAAATTCTCTCTATTCTCCTTCCCCAATTTTCATTGGCATCATGGCGCTTGACTTCCGTATCATTCTCGGCTATTTTAGCCCTCGCGAAATATGTCTTCGGGGTGTAGCGCAGCCTGGTTAGCGCGCATGCTTTGGGAGCATGATGCCGGAGGTTCAAATCCTCTCACCCCGATTTTAATCTATAAATTTCAATCATCTCTGCTATTTCTCGCATTACTCTCTCGTATCACCTTAGAGAAGCCATTGGAGGGCAATTCATCATGGATTTGAGTATCCGGCGGGCATCAATCGACGATGCCACCGCAATCGCCAATATCTGTAATTACTATATAAATGAAACGGTCGTCTCATTCGAAACCGAGCCGTTGACCGCCCGCACCATGGCTGAGCGGATCGAGAAGGCCCTGGTGCGCCATGAATGGCTGGTCGGCATCGTCAACAGCGAAATCATCGGTTACAGCTACCTGTGGCCGTTTAAGCCGCGTGCGGCTTACCATCAAACCGCCGAATCAACCGTGTATATCTCCCCTGATTATCAACGCAAGGGCTACGGCCGGCTGCTGTATGAAGCGTTGATTCAATCGGCCAAACAGCGGGGATTTCGCGAACTGATCGGGGTCATCGCCCTGCCCAATCCGCCGAGTATCAGGCTTCACGACCAAGTCGGGTTCAATGAGGTCGGTGTGTTGAACCGGGTAGGGTACAAATTCGGCAAATTTATCAATGTGGCGATATGGCAGAAATCAATGCAGTCGGAGCTGATCTCACAAACGACTCTTCTGTAATACCATCTCGAACCATGTTTCGGAATAGACCGTATCGGTAGCAATTCCCCGGCGCTTTAGCGGAATTTCCCGGACATTTTTTATTTGGCGGTACGAACTCACAGTCAAATCTGTCTTAAGTGCCGCGTCCCGAAGAATCGACTCTTCGAGAATAAAATGCGACTCAGAAAGTTCAGCAAGCCATGCCACTTCTGAGGGTGCAGTAGATTTCAGGACAAATTCGACAGCATCTTTGATATCCATAATGACCGCTTCACCGGTTGTAATCATCCTGACATCGCGAAAACGGAAACAATCACGGAACTGCTCAAGACGGCGCTGTTGTTTTCCGCTGCTTATCGCGAGGGTCACCGGTGCGGGCTCCGGCGGGAGGATATCCTGAATAATAATCCTGCCTCCCGGTCGCAGCATGATCGCCATCTCCGCCAGGAACAAATCGATTGAAAAATGGTCTCTGGAGGCCAGTTCATGCAAAGTATTGAAAAGAAGAACTGACCCGATACTCATCGGCGTTATGGGTGGATGCAAGGCGTCGGCCACAATCGGAAACACCATCGGTAGTTGTTTTTCCCTGAGCACCAGGAGCCGTTGGTGCTCATGATCAAGGGCAATAAAGAGAGATTGTGAACGGTGTGGCTGTAGAACCTCGACAGCAAAACCACTCCCGCAGCCGATCTCGAGAAGCGGTGTTTTGTCGATATGCCGCCCTGCCGCCCTAATCATCTCCCGCCGGCGCGACAGATATGCCGTAACATCATCCATACCGGTAAAATATAAACGAAGAAACTCACTCGCCAATGAAAAAAACCCGATTGCGAAATCGGTCCGCAATCGGGTCAGGTATTGCGGCATGAGAAAGGATATTACGGGTACTTCACTGAGCAGCCATATGATTTCGTTGATGTAGTCTCAACTTTTTCTCCGGCCATCAACGATTCCATCGCCATCACAACATAGTTGTTCGATTCAGGGATATCATTGGCATCGGTCGACGGCTTATCATCGATTGCACCCATATACCGAAGAACACCATCGGGGTCAATAACGTACATATGCGGTGTGGTTTTGGCATCATACATTTTGCCGACTGTCCCGGTGGAATCGATCAGGTAGGCGGTTCCGTTGAACTCTTCGATTTCAAGTCGGTTCTTCAGGACATCACCCTCAAAATACCCCTGCTTGCCGGGTGCTGAACTACACACTCCCAGCCAGACAACACCGGCGTCGGTATATTTGGTTTGCAGTGCCTGCATATTCCTGGAATTATAGTGCTTTTTGACAAACGGGCAGTCGTAATTGATCCATTCGAGAATTACATATTTCCCGGAAAAGTCCGAGAGAGAATGTTTGGTTCCGCGACTGTCCAGGAGGGTGAAATCAGGGGCCGGCTGACCGATTGCGGCCATGCCGCCATCGGAGGAAGTCATCTGCGCGTCGGTCTGATGATCCATGTCAGAACTATGTTGTGACGAGGATTCACCCTGTTGATTCCCGCAGCCGATCAGAAGTAGAGCGACAACCAGCAGAAGCGCTGGGAAGAGGATTCGTTTCATCACAGGTTAAAACTCCTTTTAAGCGTTTATTGGCAATGTTCGGTCTCTTATTTATCAAGCTTCGCCAGAGCATCGAGGACAATGCCAGGCGTCAGGATTTCCGGCAGAATCACAGGTTCGGCAGTACCATCGTACAGTACGTACAGCGGTACTGAATTGCGCCCGAACTCGGCCAGCGCTCTGGTGATTGTTTCATCCCTGGTTGTCCAGTCCGCTTTGAGCATAACCACGTCGAGTTCCCGGATACGGTCCTGGACAGACTTTGCGCCGAAGGCCACCTGTTCATTGACTTTGCAGCTCAAACACCAGGCAGCGGTAAAATCGATAAAGACTTTTTTGCCCTGGGTTTGCAACTGCGATACTTTTTCAGGTGAAAATTTCTCCCAGTTGATTGAGCCCTGCCGGCTGGTTTCAGTAGTGCCTGTCTTCGGCGCCATGGCTGCACCCGACAATCCCGCCGTTACCCCCAGAACCAGCAGCACAATCGCTGTAACCTGGGCCATGATACGGGGTGTGCGATTGTTGGCAATTGTTCCCCATTTACCAAGAATCCATGCTCCCAGCCCGGCCAGCAGCAGAGTTGCCATGAGGGTAATGATAGCCGTCGATCCGGCTTGAATCCCCAGCACCCAGGCCAGCCAGATGACAGTCGCCAAAAGCAAAAAGCCCATCGCCTGCTTCATCGTTTCCATCCACGCCCCCGGCTTGGGTATAAATTTGAGAAGCGCGGGGAAACCGGATAAAACCAAATAGGGAAACGCCATGCCCAGGGCCAGCGACGTGAAAATCATCCAGACCGCCCAGGCTGGTTGTGCCAGCGAAAAGCCAATGGCCGAACCCATAAATGGCGCTGTACAGGGCGTCGCGACAATAGTCGCGGTGACGCCGTTGAGAAATGATCCACCATAGCCGACCTTGCCGGTTGCGACATTCACGCTGGTCAATGATGTTCCGATTTCAAAAACACCAAGCAGATTGAGGCCAAATAAAAACATGAAGGTTGACAGGATAACAAGAAATCCGGGAGACTGGAGTTGGAATCCCCATCCAAGCTGTTCGCCGCCAGCACGAAGTCCCAAAAGCAGCCCGGTGAGGACCCAAAATGAAATCAAAACACCCAGGGCAAATATGGTACCGTGGGTAAATGCCTTTCGGCGGCTTTCCCCGGCATGGCCGACAAATCCCATGATTTTCAAAGACAGGACCGGCAAAACACACGGCATCAGGTTTAAAATCAAACCACCAAGAAAGGCGAAGCCCAATGCAGCAAGTATGCCGATGCTATCATCAGCGCCGACCGCGACAGCCGGGATCGTGCTGTTAGCTGATACGTTGACATACATGGATTTAATTTGTCTATTTTTATCCCACCCGGTCGAGGAATACAATATCCCCGTGAGCGAATCTATGGTACCGCTTATGACCGATGATCTCGGCACTATCAGCCGATAGCCGTTATCGCCGATTTTCTCCAACTCCTGAACCGCAGCGGCCTTTATCAATCCATTGGTATGCGGAAAAAAAAGGACAGTGTCGAGTGCGAACGGCGATGTATTAGAAAAACGAATAACAATTTTGTCGTCATCGGCGCTTGCCGAAATATCCCATTCCGGCAGCCGCTTCGCATGGTTCTGCCGGGTGGAATCAAACAGCGCGGTCACTGATGAATTTTTTGATGAAGACTCGGTAACTTCCAGTTCAAGACCGACGTCAGCATCGCCGGGAAGGCATTCTTCCTTGCAGACCAGCCAGGTAACATCTGCGGCGATGGGGATAGTCTCCCCCGGCCGCAGATTTGTCGGCGGGGTAATCTGCGCCACGTAGAGAACGCTGTCGTTATACCCGTAGGCCGCCAGCGGCGGAGTCAAAATATATTCCGGATAAGCAAAAACCAGTTCACCAGCAGAAAAACCCTCGGGCAGGCGCCATTTGGCCTTGGGCGGAAGGCCGGCATCACCGGGATTGGTCCAGTATAAATGCCAGTGATCGTCCAGCACAAAATGCAGACCAACCCAAAACGGTTCGCCGGGGGAGATTGTCTTATTTTCGGAGATCAGCTCGAGCTGGACATGGCCGGCTCGAATCCGATCGGCCTGAGGCGAGGGAACAAGCAAGAGCAGTGTCAGGAAAAACGCCGCGAGGAAAACTCCGTGATGTCGGTGCAGTCTTTTCATGGGTGCATCTTTTCTAATACAAATTAAAGACAACTATCATCTTGGAACATTACTTATACCGCGATTGTTCCACCACAGGACCAGACAAGAGAGTCTTTATAAAACCCTAACATATTGATTTACAAAGATATAAGTAAAAACCGCCACAGATGTGCGGCGGCTTGTCGGGAGAAAAGACTTTTTTTCAGTATCAGCCTTCGGGCTGAGTTTTCTGCTCGACCGTGACTTTGGCGGTATCAATGATATATTCAGCGATCAATTTCAAATTTGTATCACCAAGATGCTTGAACGACGGCATCGCCTGAAATTCAGGTCGTTTCTTCCCCGGATTCCTGGCCCAAGTAACGATTCCATCGGGATCATCCTTGTAGAGGCTGTAGACTTCCAGAAGCGACGGTCCTGCCAGAATCCTGTCGACCGCATGACAGGCCGCGCAATTGCGGAACAGCTTCTCGCCCGAGGGCGCCGCGCCCAGGGCAGTCCCCAGGTCCATCCCGGCTTTCAGGCGCATTTGTGCCGAGATTTCGATCGATTTAAAATTGTCGGTGGCCGCTTCCATCATCCGCGTATGCCCGGCCAGGGCGGTATCGCGATACAGGTGCCGCGCGGTGCCCATGAAAATAACCAGGATCGTCAGCACCACCCAGACCATAAGGTAACCCCCGCCGACAGCTTTATCCGACGCCCTGATCTCCCGCTGCAACAGATACAGCACAATCAACGCTGTCGTTGCACCGAGCGTAATTATGACAAATAATGTCAGCGACAAGCCCACCCCTGGCAAAGTAAACAGCAGCACCGGGCCGAAAATCAACTGGGCCATCGTCAGGAAAAACGCTATCCGGTAAAAGGTGCGCCGGAGTTCGGGTCGTTCGAATTTCGGCAGTTCCGATTCCACGGGATATTTCTTGCGCCCGAACCATCCCGCCAGAAAGAGCGCGGTTACCGCGACAGTCGCTGTAATAAAATGGAAATACCTCGGGAAAACATTGCCCACACCCAGCGATGAGAAGAAGCCCTCGACCGAGGCCCACTTATCGGGAAACAGCATGAGATTGATATTGGCCAGAAAAATCAAAGGTACGGTGACAAATATAAACGCCGCAAAGCCCCCAATCAGGATATGAAACTGCTTGTCCTTGCCGGTCCAGCGATCCCAGGTATATTTGTGCAGATAGGTCAGCAGGAAGGCTACAATCACCAGCGGGATAATTCCGAACCAGGCATAACCGGTGATGGCATTGGCCGAATAAAACGGCAGCGTATAGGCCAGATTAATCGCCAAAAGCGGTCCCACGCCAAGTACCACTGCCAGCGATTTATTGACTGTGATGGTATTGGCAATTTTGTGCGCCAGCGTATCGTAGCGGCGCCATTTGAGACCGAGGATCTCGAAAAATACCGTCAGGACAGAACCGCCGACCATGAAATTGACAAACAGAATATGCGCCAGAAACAGGAGAACCAGAATGAACTTCAATTCCCATTCGCCCAGCGGCAGCGGAAGGTCAATATCACGCGGCACCGGCATCGCGGTTAACACCATTCCGGATGATATAATAAACAGATTCGGCATGATTATTCCTCACTTCGCTTCCGCTAATTCTGCGCCGCTGCGGGCGGCTTGACTGTCCAGTCGGACTGGGCATTGAAAATATAGGCCGGCCGCTGCCTGAGATCCTTGATATAAGCCACCAGGGCGTCGGCCTCATCGTCATTGCCCGGAAATGGCGGCATGAATGTCCGCGACATATGCATGGTGGCGATCATCGAGAACATGGCGTTGTCATCCCACTCCCCGTCACCATAGAGGTCATGGAATTTTGTCACGACGCTATTGAGGCCGTTGGTCGTATGACACCGTGAACAGGTGACCATGAAGACATCCCTGCCCGCCGCAATTTTATTGTCCGGGGTGACACTATGATGCTTCACGAAGGTCGAATACCGCAGGACGCCGTCGCGCTTGTAAATCGGCAGATCAGCCACTTTTATGCCGTTGGAATACATGTAATCGGCGATAACATAGGGCTTCCGAATGAACTCACGGACCCGTTCGAAATGCCCCACCCACCAGACCGACAGCACAAACGGCACCAGAAGCATCACACCGCCGACCATGCGCGGCCGGGAGAGACCGATTAGGGTGAGAAGAATCGTAACACCCAGCGTGATAGCCATAATCATCGCCAGATTGGTGTGCCATTGCATAAACGCCTGAGTCATGATGGCGACATTAACATTTGTCAGCATCGCTTCCGGGACGATATTATAATACCAGATCGCGGAGACCATCGTCAGCGGGATCATCACAAAGACCCAGATAGCGATAAACCGCACCGCTTGCGGTCGGAAGTCGCTGTCTTTTTTGGTAAAAAAGAAGGTCAAAAACCAGCACAGCAGCCCGGCCAGAAGCATGGCGAAAAACGTCCGGAAAGCCAGTTGCGGCATATACAACGGATTAAAAAAGGCCGAGAAAAACGATTGATCGGTCGTCCAGTTACCAGAGCCCATCATGAAACCCAAAATGCCAGTGATGATTGCCATTGTGAGCCAAGACATACCCGCGAGTATACCGCCGACGGTCAGGTGAAGCTTTTTGAGATTCCCCTCGGACCATTTCTTCCAGGTCAGAAAGTAGACGACAACAAGCACGACCTCGGAGATAAACACGATCCATTCGATGAACCATCCCCAGAAGAACACGCGCAGGAGGCTGCCGATGCCAAATGGCGCAATCAGCGCCGTGGTCAGCCAGATACCGACGCCGGTCAGGGCGCCGACTGAGGTAGTGACAATGAACAGCACAAACGTTATTTTGTATGCCAGGTTGTCCCACAACGGGTTACCCGATTTGCGCCCCCACCATTCCATCACGAAAACGAGTGGATACGCACCGACCGCAAACGGGTGATTGATAAAGACGTGCAGGCTGGCGACGACGGCGATCAGGATGCGATTGCCGAAAAAGTCGAGGAAAAACATCGGAAAATCCATGGGTGAATTATCGGGCATTTGGTTGTATGGCGCAAGATTTTTTGGGTATGTACATCGTTTTTTCGTAGTAGGCGATGCGGTCGTGTGCGGGGATAGTTCTGTTGATTATGTATGATGATATAGTTTCGCTAATGGCGATATTCTGCGTCGGGATT
>CAZGLR010000134.1:0-8359 GCA_964526635.1 uncultured Ignavibacteriales bacterium
AGTTGACTCTTAATCAATTGGTCCGGGGTTCGAGTCCCTGATGGCCCATATAAACAGCCTGATCACCCTCCGTCGCACCGGCGGGGTTTTTATTATCCGATACAGAGAATTTGTTTTTTTGCGCGTTAGATAATCAATCCATCGGGTTACCCGTATTTCGTGAGAAATTTTTGAATGTTTAAACTGAAGGCAGGTACATGTGTATGAAGTAAAAGGAGAGTACGACAATTATCTGCAACGGAGACAGGGGTAGATCAGTCATATAAATACGTGTTCTCGCATCCGGCGCGGTAGTCTTTGGTCAATGGGAGGTCCTGCCTGGACTTTCGGAGTTTTGACCGGTTAGCGGTGGTGAGTGAGAAAAAACGGTTCAATGGCAAAAACATAAAAAAATGATTGTCTGGCAGAGATCATCAGTTTATGATTAACTGCTGGTAACGGAATTGTTTATGAATATACGTCATTTTCCATACAGCGGCGCCGGGATATTGTTTTTGATTCTCCTGGCGGTATTTTTGATACCATTGACCGGTAGCCCGGAGGCGGCCGGCGATGATTTCTTTGAGCGCCAGTATATTGATATTCCGGGGCGAATTCTGGGTATTCGTTATGGTGATTTCAATGCCGACAGCCTGGCTGATATCATCGTAATCGCCGATGAGAATATCGGTGGACGGATCGCACGGGTATATTTACAGCGATCATCACGGCGCTTTCCGCCGTCAGCCTCGCAGATCTTACAGCTTCCTTCGACGGCCAATATGGTCGATTGTGTTGATCTCGATGGAGATAATTCCTGTGAACTGATCTATATGGACCGTAATGGCGTACATATTTTCCATGCCGATGGCGAAGCGTTTGACACCCGTGCTCGTCAGGCAATCATTGAAAACACAATTTTTTACGGGAGTATTCAGGGCGGTATTATCGGTGAGCCGTTTATACATACAATCGATGATGCTCTGGTGGCGTTTGTGCCAATGCGTGATGGTTTCACGTTGTGGAAATACGAAGACGGCAGATTTGCGCCATATTCGCAAATAAATCTGTCCCATGATGTGCGCCGTCTGGATCGCAGTATCAAGCAATTCGGGGCGGGACCGGTAAATCTCGGTTTTGCAATGCCGAGCGTCGCCATATCCGACGACAACGCCGACCAGCTCGATGATATTTATCTGGCGTGGGATGATCGCATTGTCATTTATCATCAGAAAACTGCGGGTAAATTCGATCACGCCGGCAAAAATGATTTCTATTTTCAAAGCAGCGCCAACGGTAATCTGTGTTTGTCGCAGTTGATTGATTATGATCGCGACGGGCGCCTTGACCTGATCAGCTCCCGTTCGGCCGGCGGCATATCCGGATCGCAAACCGATATTTATTTCTATGGCGCTGACCGTCTGCGCCAGGGCAGCCGCATGATTGAATCGCATCGTATCAGCCTGACCGACGCCTGTGGCAATATCATGGTCGATAATATCGACCGTCAAGGTGGATTGGAGCTGGTCGTACCGGCTGTCGAGGTCGGTGTCATGTCCTCGGTAAAGATGATGTTGACCAAAAAGACCGATTTTTATTTTCTGATTTATCCGATTGATAATCTTGGCCGTCCGGCCTCGGAGCCGACTGTGCGCCATAAACTGAGCTGCCGCCTCGATTTCGATCTGGCCGATCCGACCGCCAAAATCATGTATGACTGGACGGGTGATTACAATGGCGACGGGCTCCCGGATCTGATCTTTGCCGATGGCAATGATCAGTTGAATTTTTACCTGGGCTCCCAGAATGATTATGTCAGCAGCCGCAGCGATCTGGTGCTTAATATTTCCAATCCGGAATTTATCGAAACGACGCATTTAAATGATGACGGCCTCTCGGATTTGATTATAATACATATGCCGACCAGCGATGGCTCCCGGATTAGTTTACTGGTAACCACAAGTGTCGGGTAGTGACAATTTTGTATCGGTATGTAGACTGTTCTTAAGCGATTATGTCGAAATCTGTCGTCAATTTCATGCTTAAAGTGGTGGCGGTACTTCTGGCCGTACTTCTCTGGTTCTATGTCGTCAACCAAAAGACCTATGAACATACCCTGATCTTGCCGGTGACCGAGGTGGACTATCCGCCCGGGCTGGGACCGGTAACGCCGCCGCCGGATTCGCTCACTATCAGGGTTACCGGCGAGGGCAAGGATCTTATGGGCAGCGACTGGAAACGGTTCGGGGTGCGGCTTCGCGCAACCCGTCTTAACCGGGGCAATAATCAACTCGATTTCAATCTCGAAACAGTTTCGCTGGTGCGAGCCGAAGATATAACCTTGCTGGGTATAGAAACGTCCGGACCGATCGCCATCCAGCTCGACCGCCTCGATACGTTGCTCAAACCGGTGGTCTCGCGCCTGGCGGTGGTACCGGACCGGGGACATATGGTGGACACAACTTCGGTGACAATAAATCCAATTAAAACCAGCGTTGTCGGTCCCTCTCAACTGCTCCGACAAGTCGATACGATTTATACGGCGCAGAAGATTATCGATGATGTCGATTCACCAGTATCTATGACACTGCCGCTGGAGAATCCCCAGCCATATGCCTTTGCCATGGCTCACGATTCGGCCACTATCGAAATGAATGTCGGGCGGCGTATTGAAAAAACAATTCGGGGCGTGCCGCTGAGAATTACCAATGGCCTGCCGGCTCGGACAATTATTGACCCCGATAAGATCACGGTTGAATTCGAGGGTCTGCGTTCGGTGCTCGATACACTCACCAATCAGAATATCGAAGCCGGTGTCGCGGCGGTGCAGGATGGTTATGCGGTGCCGTTTGTCGTTCCCATCCCCAACGTCAGTGTGATTTCAATCCAGCCCGATTCGATTCGCGTTCAGGTCAGTCCATGATCGTCCTCGGCATTGAGACATCCTGCGACGAAACCGCCGCGGCTGTCGTGAAAGATGGACGTGAGGTGCTGTCGAATGTGATCCATTCCCAGATGATCCACGTCAAATTCGGCGGCGTGGTTCCTGAACTGGCCGGGCGGGAACATGTTAAGCGAATCATTCCAATTGTCGAGGAAGCACTGAGGCGGGCAGGAGTATCGCTGGAAGATATCGATGCTGTTGCCGCGACCTATGGCCCCGGGCTGGTTGGGGCACTTTTGGTCGGTTTGTCTTATGGCAAAGCGCTGGCGTTTGCCGCCGAGAAAAAGTTCTTCGCGGTAAATCATCTCGAGGGACATATCGCGGCCAATCCGGCTTCGCATCCCGATTTACCGGCGTCGTATCTCACACTGCTGATTTCCGGCGGGCATACCATGCTGATCGACGTGGAATCATTCGGCCGCTATCGTCTGCTGGGGAGAACGCTTGACGATGCCGCCGGCGAGGCCTTTGATAAAGTTGCCAAAATTCTCGGACTGGGCTATCCCGGCGGGGCCGATGTTGACCGTCTGGCCAAAGTGGGCGATCCGAAGTATGTCCGTTTTCCGCGCGCCCTGCCTGAAAAAGACCGTCTTGATTTTTCCTATTCCGGACTCAAGACAGCCGTATCGCTGTATGTCGCCGGACTGACGCCGGAAGAACTGGATAAACATCGCCCCGATATTGCGGCATCGTTTCAGGAAGCGGCGGTAGATATGCTGTGCGCCAAATCCAAACTTGCGCTCACACGGACGGGGCGGAAAGTAATGGCGTTGTCGGGCGGGGTGGCGGCTAATTCACGCCTGCGGGAAAAGACAGAACGAATGTGTCAGCAGATGGGCGTCCGGCTGGTGTATCCGCCGCCGGCCTTATGCACTGATAACGCCGCCATGGTCGCAGCAGCGGGGACGGTGTATTTGAAGCAGGGGTTGGTTTCGGGATTTGATACCAATGCCGTTCCCTATGTCAGGCTGCCGCTCATAGAGTCTTAATCGCACACGGTAAACATTCCTGAAAAACAACAATTTAAACCGGGCATTAATGGTTTTTATTTTCTATATTTATACGGGTGGATAGTCGGGCTTACGGGCCTTGCGCCCAGCCAACAATCCAGGGGACAGTCCGCTTCGGTGGAACAGCAGAAAGTCAAAGGGCCGGTTTTTCCGGCCTTTTGTATTATAGGCAGGATCATCTCCCGGCATCAATGTGCAGACTTGCGCCATTTCAGGTAATCCGGGTAATCGTTTTTGGTCTTTTTGACGATTACTATGTCAGAGATATAACCGGATCAAAAAGGAGTAGTCGGAATGAAATCGAAGTCAATGTGTTCTGTGCTGTCGCTGGTCGTGTTGATTATAGCCCTGTTTGCCTTATCAGCCAGCGTAGGTGCCGACGTCCGGGTAAAGATCAAAAAGAATCCGCCCGCAGAAAAGGTCGTTATTGTCAAAAAAGATACTCCCGATAGTCACCGTACTCATCTGCGTAAGCTGCCCGATGGCCATCGCCGGGTGGTCTTTCGCGGCAGCCCCTATTATGTATTTGAAGGGCAATGGTATCGTAAAATCGGTGGACGGTTTCTGCTGGTCGACGCCCCCTATGGTGCCCGGGTCCGCTCAATCGGCCGCGACGCCAAGATATCGGTCGTCAATGGCGACAAGTATTTTATTTACGATGGCGTCTATTATAAATACGACGATAAAGACCGGGTGTATATTGTCGTGGAAAAACCGCGCAAAATGATCAAGCTCGATATTGTTACCCTGGCCAGTGGTGAGGTGTTTTATGGCGATTACCTGGGGGGGACACCACGGACGGTTGAATTCGAGACAGTTGAAGCTATTTACGAGATTGATGTCGAGGGGATCGTTTCGATAGTTTTCGATACTCCGGTGGCGGCCCGATAGGATCTTTGTTTGCCGGTGAAATAGTAAATAATAGAAATCATTTCTCGCGCACACTCATCCGCCCGGCAGGTATTTCCCTGACCGGGCGGATGTGGTTAGGGCATAATCCAATCGCATGAAATCGCGGTGGTCGGGTCTACCAGCCCTAAAAGTTTCCGGATATTGATGGAGCAATGATTACATCTAAAGTGTAATGGAAATCCCACCCGGATAGCGGGTGGGGTACACGGTAATTTTAATTTACTAAAATACAATCGAGGGCAGGGGACGGGATCACCCGGCCCGTGTTGTTTACAATGTTATGGTGCCCCAAGTCTTTAGACTTGGGATAAGATAAACAGGTGCAGATCTATCCCCAACCCTGAAGGGTTGGGGCACCGGGCGTTGATCTGAATGCCACACCCTGCCGGGTGCGGGTAAAGATACACTTTTGCGACCGCATACAGGGGTCGGCCTTCCCAAAGTATATGTACTATAATTCATTGACCGAAAATGTAACGATAAGCCCACTCGGACACCGGGTGGGGTACGGGGTAATTTTAATTTACTAAAATACAATCGAGGGCAGGGGACGGGATCACCCGGCCCGTGTTGTTTACAATGTTATGGTGCCCCAAGTCTTTAGACTTGGGATAAGATAAACAGGTGCAGATCTATCCCCAACCCTGAAGGGTTGGGGCACCGGGCGTTGATCTGAATGCCACACCCTGCCGGGTGCGCTACCGCGGGGATGCCATCTCCATCGATGGATGCAACCCATCAACGGGCGAAGAGATCCTCGCCCTTACAACAGAATTAGATTACGAGTCAAAAAGCCGGACTGCACTCGTGGCCAGGCCTATCGGCCACAAGGCAGTCGAGCCGAAACACAAAAAACGGCCCAACCGATGGTTGCGCCGTTATCAGGAGAAATTAGGGCTATTGTATCTACGAAAACTTCTGCAATCTTTGTTCCTCGACTTCTTATACCGCCTAAACCGGACCGGGTTCCGCAATTTAGCTGTCTTATGCTCTTTTTTTTTGCGAAAAACTGTAACAAATCGCCGGAAAGTCTGTTTTTTCGGGTAAACACCCATATTTTTGAATCGTTTGGGCGACCTCGGTATCCAAAGCTGTGATAGGAGGAAAAGCGGCGTGGAAATACAAATGCACTGGAAAGGCGGCCTGAAATTTACCGGCACCTCGATATGGGGTCATGAGATAGTCATCGATTCCTCAAAAAAATCCGGCGGCAATGAAGAGGGATATCAGCCGATGGAGCTCATGATTTTCGGGCTGGCCGCCTGCACCGGGATAGATATCGTGCGGATCAGCGACAAGATGCGCCTTGAGCTGACCGACCTGGATGTAAAAGTCAAAATCACTCAGGCCGAAGAGCCGCCGCGCGAGGTCACCGCCGCTCATATTGAATATGTTGTAACCGGCAAAGACATTAAGCCGTCAAAAATCGAAAAGGCCATCGATTTGTCGGTTAATAAGTATTGTACGGTCGGCGCCACCATGCGCGGTATAACCGAGATCACCCACAGCTATACGATTAAGGAGGTCTGATAATGATGGATCAACTGGAATACAATAAGGAAACCGATCGCGGATTCGATGAAGTCGTGGCAGATGTAGAAAGATTGACCGCCGAAAAGCAGTTTCGGGTTCTGCATATTCATAATGTCCAGGAAACACTGGCCGAAAAGGGCTTCCAGCGGGAGCCATTGAAAATAATCGAAATCTGCAGCGCCAAATTCGCCCATGAGGCGACCGGCAAAGATATCCGAACAACGTTGTTCATGCCGTGTAAAATTAACGTGTACACCGAAGACGGCAAGACGAAGTTGAAAGCCATGAGGCCATCGGCTATCGCTCAGTTTATGCCGGAATCCGGATTAAATAGTCTGGCCGGTGAAGTCGATGGTATCATTACCGGCATTGTCGATCAGGCCGCAGCAGGCAAATAAGGAAACAGAAGTTATGCCGATGTATGAGTACAAATGCCAGGAGTGCGGGAAAAAATTCGAGGAACTGATTCCGTCAGTCAAATCAGAAATTCTGCCTCGCTGTCCGCTGTGCGGTTCGGATAATACCCGCAAGCAGTTTTCGACCTTTGCGGCATCGGTGAAAAGCTCATCTTCTGCTCCGCCATCGTGTGCTACCGGCGGATGCGGCAGCGGCTTTTCATGAGCGTCTTAACACAAAATCCCGCCGTGAGCGGGTAAGGATTCAACTATGAAAAAGAGCATCCTGGTTCTAAGCATCCTGATAATCGGATACTTTCTGGTCACGATCATAACCGGCGGTGGACCGGTCGGAGACAGTTGGCAGACAAACATCGCCTGGGCCGATCCCCAGACCAGCGCCGATGATATCAGGGGTGCCGATAAACCATTGTACATATTCGTGACCACCGAATGGTGCACGTATTGCAAGAAGATGAAAGGCGAGACATTTACCGATGCCAAAGTGCAGAAAGCCCTCAACAACAATTTCGTGAGTGTGGTCATCGATCCGGAAAAGAAAGGTACGACCTCAATCCTGGGACGCGAGATGACCTATGCCGAAGCGGCCCGAGAACTGGGTGTGCGTGGCTACCCGGCAAATTTTTTCTATACGCCGCAGGGTGATCTCATCGGCGGTCAGCCCGGCTATATCGGCGCCGACCAGTTTGCCTCGCTGGCCGGATATATTGGCGAGGGTCACTACCGGAAAATGACGTTTACCGAGTACCTGGCCGGTCCGGGAGCAGGATGATGTTAAAAAACACGAGAAGATAGCGTTTCATTCTCCTTTTGTTTGGTGGTGAAAGAGATAGCGGGTTCGTTGTGAGCCCGCTATTTTTCTGAGGCAGCGATGAATCAACAGTAGTGCATAACTTTTTCGGGGTGGCCCGGAGTCTTTGGAAGTCGGACCAAAAAACAGATAATGCTTATGGCCTGCATTCAAAGACCGCAGGCCACCACAATCATATGATTGTATTGGGGGACGGTCCGAGTACCATTCACACTGAACGGGCGGGCAAACCCCGCCTTTACGACAGATTTTGATTTAGATTATCCTACCGTCGACTGCACGCGATAATCTTCTGCATCAAAGAATCGAAATTATTCCGGGTCAAATCGAAAAGGGCAATATCGCCGCGTTGCTTGATTTTGCTGATTAGGCCATCGCCCTTCTTGGCGATTGTCGCAATAACTCTTTTGTCGCTGTGAAGCAGATCGGTGATCAAGCGACGGAACAAATGCGAATACAACTCCATCTTGCCAATCTCATCGATAATCGCGATCGTGCTGTCGGACGCCGCCGGATTGAGGCTAATCAGAAAATCATCGAATCCCTCGATATCGACGCCATATTTGCCCACCCGGTGCCGTGAGATGATTGATGTATGGGCCAGCAGCTTACGGTCGCCATCGAATGAGACCAGTTCGAATCCGCAGCGCTGATCATTGGCACGGATTTCTTTGGTATAAAACCCGATTGGAGACAGAATCTGCAGCTCATCGGCGATGCGCTTAATCAGGGTGGTTTTACCGACTCCCGGCAG
>CAZGLR010000135.1:0-8276 GCA_964526635.1 uncultured Ignavibacteriales bacterium
CGAAATCACCGGCACACTGCCCAGAAGCAAAATCAGAACTAAAACGTACGCTGCAATATGTTTCGACATGAACGTCCTCCCGCTGGTGTAAAACCTGGTTATAGTAAACATCGGACGGTACACGCAAAATAATCACTGGCGGTTTTTTGCGGCACAAGTGAGGTAAACGTAGATATATCCGTAAATTACGTTATCCTGAGTTTCTGTCAAGTTATTACTTTATACGGTCTCGTCTTGGGGAATATATAAAAAAAACACCGCCCGGCTTTTCATCAGGCGGTGTTTATACTTTGTTTTTTCGTAAAGAATTACGGATTCCCGCAGGGTTCATCACCGAAATTGAAGATGTAGTTGACCAGGTAGACGATATCGGCGACGTTTATGAATTTATCGCAGTTGACATCGCCGGTAAACCTCTCCGGTTGAGGATCTGCCCCGTCGCGAAATACATAGTTGATCAGGTAAACGACATCGGCCACGGTAATGGCGTTATCCCAGTTGGCGTCGCCATGCAGCCGCCAGACAAGCAGATTCACATATACTGTTTTTGGAGAACCTGCGGCGCCATCGGCAAAAACCTTCAAAGAATCATGGTACACGCCAAAGAAGATGCCATCCATATCGACAGTCACATCAAGGATTTGCGGCGCCGAACCCACCGAATCCAAAACTGTCAACCAGTCGATGTCTTCTTCGATGTAATAATCGAGGCATCCCGGATTTTGATTATAGACCTGAGTAATTGAAACCAGGTTTAAGAAGGTCCCAAAAACTTCCTGCGACGGAATATCGACTGTATCATCGGCCACGACCAGAGTCGGATTAAACCCAGCCAGGAGATTCAATGTAACTGGTATTGATTCCGGGCTACCAATCGCGAAATTTGATTTAACATAGATCGTGTCGACATAGACTCCTATTGGCAATACCGCGACTGCCGCGGGATCCAGCCGAATCTCGACGATAGCGTCATTGGTACCAGTCGTATCGCTGAACATCGCCCAGTCAGAGGTGAATTCAACGTACCAGTCCATATTCTCGCCGCCGGAGTTGGTGATCTGCATAGTCCGGACCGCGGGTTGATAATTCGGACCCTGCCAGCACTCGTAGTAGACAAATCCAATGGTTGCCGGCGACAATCCAAGCACGGCCGGGTTGTTGGAAATATACAGATGGACAATCAGTTCCTGGGGTGAATTCACGGCCTCCGGTGAGGTCACTGTCACGGGGATATCATACTCGCCCACCGGTGGATTACCTCCGAAGGACAATACGACTTCCTCAGGTGCGCTACCGGTGGCATTGAGGATACTGGTGATGTACGGGCTGGCTTCGGTGACCTCGTAGGTCAATGTCCCTTCGCCATCGTTCAAGACAAAGAATCCCTTGGGATCAATCGGTTCACCGAATTCTCCGGCAACGTACAAAGTGTCGGTACTCAATTGAATAACCGGCAGATCGGATACGATCTGAAGCGTTACGATAACTCTGACAGGATCGTTGTCGGCGGCCGGATCGCTGACGGTGATCGTGTCGGTATAGGTCCCGAATGACAGGCCGGTGACATCCACCTGTACCAGTACGGAGTCAACCTCCGAGCCGGTTGCGGTACCGGATGCGGGAGAAATGGTCAACCAGGCGGCATTGTTCGAGGCTGTCCAGTTCAGTTCGCTTCCCTGCGCGGTGGTGAAGATTTCCAGGTATTCATCAGCTGGACTTGGGTCACCCTGAACAATCGTATATGAGAAGCCGGTGGGGTTGACGGCGATAACCGGAGGTAGCTGACTGACGATAAATGTCACGGGCACTTTCTGGGGAGAGTTGGTCGCGCCAGGGGCGGTAATGACCAGCGTATCCTCGTAGGCCCCCGGGGATAATCCGCTGATATCGGCGGCGATAGCCGTAACAGATGGCGCCGTACCGCTTGCCGGCGACGCCGACAGCCAGCCGGACGATGTGGAGATTGTCCAGTTAAGAGTTCCACCGCCCAGATTGGAAATATTCAATGGTTCGGTATCTGGATCCGGAAAGCCGATGGTGCCCTCAAACAGGAATGATGAGGGTGAGAAACCGATTTCCGGATTCAACGGTGGGTCACCGATTTTAATCTGACCGGCGATAAACTCCGGAATGAAGACGGAGGCATCGGCATTGACGAAGTTGACCGATGCGGGACTGATAAAGACCGTATCAAGATCAATGAACTGGTCGGCCGCACCTGGTTTTATAGTGAAATGCAGCGTAGCAAAGAGGCCGTTGCCAGGCGGGATATAGGCTTCAAAAAAAACGACCGCGCCGGCAAGAACAGTCTGGCCGGCAGTATCGATAGTGACCGGCTTGACACCGATATAATCGACCCGGCTGCCGACAAACGAGAGTGAATCGCAGATGAGAACTGAGGTGTCGGCATTCCAGCCGATTGGGATTGTCATCGCACCCAGTTCCTCATCGTTGAAGAAGTTAATATCAAGAGCGATTTGCTGCCCGGCATCGGTGTCAACTGATTCGAGGTACAAGGTATCGCGCGCACCGGGATCCACTCCCTGTCCAAACGATGAAGCCGCCAGGCCGAAAAGCACGAGCAGGACCCACAACGTCCTGTTAGGCATAAAGAACCTCCTGTCCAATGGAAACGACAATTTAATTGATAGCAATCGCAAACGTATTTGGAGAACCGCGAGAATACCCGCCTGTAATGTGATTCTTACCTTAAAAATAGACCCGATATAAAAAAGTGTCAAGCAAAAAGATGAGTGTTGTTCGCGCGAGACGGAAACACCCCGCGCTCGCGGGGTGTTGTGGAGAAATGTCCTGCTTTTCCGAAAAAAGCGTCTTAATCAGCCTTACTGACCGGACTTAGCCTTGCCGTCGTTACTATCCTCGGCCAAAAATTCGACATCATGGTCGACTCCCGGCACGTAGGAATCGGAATTCCATTTGGTAAAAAGCAGTGAGGCCGGATGAATGTAGGTGCTGTCGACTCTAACATCGGAAGATTTGATACCATCTTTGGCTGTCATGTGAAGGACTGCCATGAGTCCTTTCCCTTCCGGGATATAGTCTTCCATCATGCAGATCGCACCGAATATCACGGTGCTACTGTCTTTGCCGATCGTCACCGGACGGGTCATCAGGTACTCAACCCGACTGCCGGCGAATGATACGGAATCGAAAGTGACGCCTGTGGGCGAAACCTTGAGGGGAATAGTCAATGCTCCCAGTTGTTCATCATTGGAAAAATAAATCGGCAGCATCGCATGGGAGTCTTTTATCTCCACCTGACCAAAAAACAAAGAATCCGGTTTGCCACCGTCTTTTTGCTCGGCCAATGCGACCGTAGCCATCAAACAGAGAACCAACATGAGAACCAAAAACACACGCATTTTTTCCTCCGGAATTTGAATCGCGATCGTAGTATCAGTTACAAACTAACACCAATCGCACATCCTGTCAATCGGATTTACCGATTTATCATAATCAATTAGCCGCCAGAGCTTTTCTTCTTCGCCACCCGGCGAGTGGTTCCACTCGGCGTCTTCTTCTTCTTTTTACCCCTGTTCTTGTTTTTCGCCCGTTCTATTTCTTCAGCAAACATCTTTTCCAGGGTATAGGATGATGGCGTAAATTCCATCAAGGCCAGTTCAAACAACTCGTCAACCGATTCAATCAGAATAAATTCGGTTTTCCGCACGATCTCCCGGGGCAGGTTTTTTATATCCTTGTCGTTTTCCCTGGGCAGAATTATCCTGCGAATCCCGGCCCGGAAAGCTGCCGCGACCTTTTCCTTGATACCCCCGACCGATAGTACCTTCCCCCGCAGAGTAACTTCACCGGTCATAGCGATATCATTGCGAATCGGCCGTTCGGCCATTACCGAGGCCACGACCAGACAGACCGTCACCCCGGCCGAAGGACCGTCTTTGGGAATCGCGCCCATCGGGAAATGGATGTGAATGTCGAAATTGACGAAATCGTTGTGATCGATACCGAGTTCATCGGCCCGGGCGCGAACGAAGCTGTGAGCGGCCTGCACCGATTCCTTCATGACCTCGCCGAGCGAACCGGTATAAATCACCTGGCCCGTTCCCCGCATCTTAAGGCCTTCAATGAGCATCAAATCACCGCCAGCGCCGGTCCAGGCCAGACCGGTGGCAACCCCGACCTCAGGTTTTGATATCGCTTTTTCGGGAACAAAATATGGTGTCCCGAGGAAATCAACGAGCTTTTCTTCGGTGATGCTGTAGGCACAGGTACCCGCAGCCGCCTTTTTTCGGGTGACTTTGCGGAAAATCTTTTCAAGCTGCTGGTAGAAACCGATGATACCGGCTTCCATGGTATAATGCCGTATAATTACCGACAAGGCCTTTTCGGTAAATTTCAGTTCTGAGCGCTTGAGACCGTATTGCTTATGAAGCTTGGGCAGGATATGGCGTTTGACGATCGCTATTTTCTCGCGATCGATATAGCCGGGCATTTCGACAATTTCGAGGCGATGTGAAAACGGTTCCGGGAAATCATCGACATAGCCGGTGCCAAGCACAAACATCGTCTTCGACAAATCAAGGGGCTGCCCAATGAATTCGTCGACAAAACGGCAATTCAGGCGGGGATCGACGGCTTCGAGCAAGGCCAAAACAGCGTTGGTGTCATCGGATTCAATGACATATTCCAGATCTTCGAGGAAGACAATACAGTCAAATGTCCCGGCCCGCTTGATCGCCTCTATTATCTGTCCCGGCATACCACCAACTTCATTGCGACTGATACCCTTGATATCTTCGCCGATAGTCAAACCGGTGCCATTGAGCCGAATCAGCTTGCGGTCCATCGCCCGCGCCATGGCCTTCACCAGCGAGGCTTTGCCCGTCCCGACCGGGCCGACCAGACACAGAATCGGCAGGTTTTCCATGTTACGGCTCATCTGCCTGACAGCGAGGTATTCGAGGACTTGTTCTTTTATCTTGGTGGCGCC
Organism: uncultured Ignavibacteriales bacterium; assembly: GCA_964526635.1. Taxonomy (GTDB): domain Bacteria; phylum Zixibacteria; class MSB-5A5; order GN15; family JAAZOE01; genus CAZGLR01. Next base: position 4,973 of record CAZGLR010000135.1, read on the forward strand.
GTAGTATTCACGATTGATGACTTTTTCGATCCTGGAGAGATCATAGTCGGCGATTTCGCCGGTATTCCATGGCAGCGACAACATCAGTTCCAGATAGGTCTTGGAGATGCCGTATTCATTGGAGGACGAGGACAAATGCCCCAGTCGACCGGCTTCGAACTTCAATCGGTTGGCGATATCGCGCGGAAGCCCCGGGGTTTCTTTGATCTGCTTTTGGAACTGCCGGCTGACATCCTCTTCGATAAATTCATCACCCAGTTCCCTCCGGATTTCCATGAGTTGCTGGCGCAGAAAGTTTTCCCGCTTTTTTCGTTCCAGCGACTCGGTCACGCGATTGTTGATCTGCACGGACAGGGAAATGCGATCGATTTCCGCATGAAGCAAGCGAACCAGTACGTCAAGGCGGTCATCAACAGCGATCGCATCGAGAATTTCCTGTTTGTCGGTCAGGTTGAAATGTATCAGTGAAGCCAGACGGTCAGCGAATTTCCCGGGCACCGATTTGTTCATTTCGAGGGTGTACATGATCTCATCGGAGTAGCGGTGATCCAGTTTGATCAACCGGGTGATCAGCTCCATAATCTCCGACATCGCCCGGTGTATGCGGGTTTCGCGCCCGGGGTTTTCGGCCAGTTCTGAGACCGCCGCGATGACATATGGCGAGACCCGTTCGATTGAAATCAGCGCAATACGCGAGATCGCTTCAAGAGTGACCATCTGAGAATCGGCCAGGGCCGGAATAATTTCTTTTATTCTGGCCACCACGCCGACCTGCGAGAGGCGGGTCGATGTCTCTCCACCGGATACCTGCTGAGCAAAAGACAGCACGATCAGGCCGTTATCATCGATGATTTTCTGCAGCATCGACAGGTTTTCTTTACGGCCGACTTGAATCGTGCTGATTTCACCGGGAAAAAGAATTGACGACCGGAGCGGGAGCACCGGCAGAACTGTCTCGGAATCAGAGGTCAACAGCGGCAGTTGCTTGCGCAATTTACGGATGATGTTCATTGTACACCTTATCGGCTTATACACCCGTTTCTCAAGCGGGTTTCGGCCTAATTATAAGCCGCGCAGGCAACTGCCGCCACTCTTTTGGTACAAAAATCAGTTCACCGGTTCAGGCATGAGTTCAGACGCCATCCGCCTGATTTCATAATCGGGGTTCTCCTGAAGCGCATTCAGGTTTACCGAAATACGATCCCGTTCAACCATAAGGCGATAATACCCGGACCGATTGTTTTCATACAATGGCCAGTCCGGCATGAAATCCCGGCCTATTTCCTGGCGGAGGCGATACAGGTATCGCGCCTGATTAAAGCCATGCTCTAAATCATCCTTATAAACCCAACCATTTGATCTGGTTAGCCGAGACCATACGAGGCTAACCAGGTATTTGAAGGATTTGCCGGTCAGCCTGACCGGATGCCCATTAATACGCACCAGATACCGTTCCTTAACGGGGGTGCCATCGATTTCAAGAGACACCGGGATGTTGGCGGGCATTGAATTTTGTCTCGTCGACATGGTATTCTCCTTTATAGATTTGATTCGCGTTTGCAGAATTTCGCGTCGCCGAGGCGATGATATACGGGCCAGAAAACGGTCACCATATTCGCCGGCCAAAGCAGCCACAGTGGTGATACCGTCTTTAAGTAATGCTATAAGTTCCTCGCGAAATATCTTATCTCCGAAATGATTGCAGATCTCTTTCATTTCCGATGGAATCCCCCGGCCAATGCTTACTGCCAGATCAGACAGACGCCCCGGCAGCCGGCTTAAACGATCGGCGGAAGAAATAACCGACGAGGCCGCTGTAATCAGCCAGGCCGTCTGGCGGGCGATGGAGTCGATCATACCGAGGTGAAGACGGTATTTCGATTCCAGATCGATAATATCCATACCGCTTTGCCAGTCGGATAAAAGGGCCGTCAGGCGATAACGGCGGCTTTCATCGGGGGTTAGTTCGCGGCGCAGGCTGTTCAGTTCTATTGTCAATGCCGACTCGGCTAACTGATCGCATGCCGCCAAACCTCGCCATTGAGGTCCGGGATAATAGATGGCCACGCCATCGGGCGAGCCAAGCAGGCAATACAGTATCCGGGCATCATCGGCGGCATGCAAACATTCATCATGATTCCGAATGTAATCGGCGGTCACCAGAGATATACCCGAGATTGCCACGGCCCGACCGATCGGCATCGCAGTGTACCTGTTCCCTGCGGCAAGGACATAACCCCGTTCGGTCAGCGAATCGAAACGTGCAGGCTCGATCTGGAGACCGTTTGGAGATGTCTGCGCATGGAAAGTCCTGGTCAGGAGCATTTGCAGTTCATCGATAGTACCAACCAGTTCAGAAACGACAGCATCGAGGATAATTTCTTCCAGCATGCTATTGGCCAGTTGCGATGCGATCGGTACGGCCGGACGGTCGATATAGTATTGCCAGAGGACATCGCGTTCGAGGCGACTGGCGGCAAAAAGCACCGCCCGCCCGGGTTCATTATCGCTGGTCAAGCCCATGCGACCGGCCCGGCCCGACATGTTTTCGTATTCACTCCAGCTCAACGGTTCCAGTCCCGGCTGCCGGGTATGCGGCTGCACACGGTATTTCTGGGCATCGATAAAGACCTGAGAAGCGGGCAGGTTTACTCCGACCGAGAGAGTGGTCGTGGCGAAAATGATCGAGATCAGCCCGCGGCGATACGCCAACTCGACTGTTTCGCGTTGCGAGGCAGTCAGGTCGGCATTGTGAAAGGCCACTCCCCGCCGCATCAGCGATCTGAGATTATCCCGCAGGGTGGAGTGTTCTTCATCGGCCAGTCGTTCGTCAAGAAACTCCTCGCACTCGATGCGACTTTCAGAGCCAGCAAAAACAACGAACTGCTGCGCGGCCAGGACTGTCTCCCGGCGCGATTTGAGAAAGACGATTGCCTGACGGTTCCGGGCGACAAGCTGCACCAGATTTTCGAACAGCGATTCGCTGTTGTCAGCGGCAGTGGCAATCGCCTCAGATCCCGATTGACCGGAATTGTGGCAGCGGTATTCAAAAACGCCATCGACCGCCACGCCCCGGCGCAATTCAATTGGCCGGGTGGTTTCATTCAGACAACGGCAGCCCAGCCAGTCGGCGACGCGCTGCGGCTCGCCCAGTACCGCCGACAGCGCAATAATCTGCGGAGCAAACCCACCGGCCCGAACTTTGGCCAGCGCCATTTCAAGACGCGGCCCGCGCTGCGGATCATCGAGCATCTGTATTTCATCGATAACCAGCGTCCCGACCGAGGCCATGACATCAATGTTG
>CAZGLR010000136.1:0-8214 GCA_964526635.1 uncultured Ignavibacteriales bacterium
GCCTTCATCATGCGGGGGAGTTTCTGTAGCCATATCATCCAATGAAGAATAACTCCGCCGAAGTTCCAATCCATCTTTGGTATCTACCAGATAGAATCCCAGCGGGTACTGCTGGAAGTCACCCCACTCAATCAAAATACGAATGAAAACAACATCGTGGTTTTCCGGATGAACGGAAATCTCGAATTGACTATTTCTTTTGTCAGTAAATGAGATTGGCATCGTATCTTTACTCACTGTGTTAAGATCCGGAAAAGTTAAAGCTATAACAGTTGCCGAACCGACTTCGGTGTCTTGAACGTATTTCGCTTTTGCCTCGATAGTTACGCGAAAGCGTGCCATCTGTCCTTTATTCAAAGCAGTAAGCTGCTCAACTTCGAAACTAAATGGTTTGGGTATCGCAGGCATTGTAGCCAAACTATTGGCCCAGGTAAATAAAAGAACAGCGAGTAAGATCAAGCATGACGGCATAATCCTTGTACTGCGGAAGATGGTTGCCTCCTCATCTTGAATCAAGATAATCAAAGATTAAACAGCGCATTGCAATCTTGCGTCATCTATTATACACGCAGGATGCTAATAGGTTAACTAATATGGTCTAATATATCAATCTAATTTCGCGTAATTTATGGAACCTATACAAATTTGTAACCAAAATCCGTGGCAATATTAGCACCCCACCCAGCCTTCCAAGTCGGTTACCTATTGAGTATTATTCATCTTTTCCTGAGTCAACAGCCGCTGCTTCAACGGCAGCCCTCCCCCATAGCCGCCGAGACCATTGGACGCCACCACCCGATGACAGGGCACAATAATCGGCACCGGGTTGGCGGCATTGGCCGCGCCCACCGCACGGGCCGCTCCCGGCTTGCCCAGGGCTTTGGCAATCTCGCCATAGGTCCGCGTTTCGCCAAAGGGTATCGCCGCGACAGCATCGAGCGCCGCCTTACGGAAGCCATTGACTTTGATCTCAACCGGAACTGTAAACTTTTGCAGTTTTCCCGAAAAATACGCCTGCAGCTCTTCGGTCGCTTTGGCGGTAATGGCGTTCCCGCCGGTAATCTGAACATCGGGGAAATATTTGTGAATAAACGACATTCCACGGCCGTTGCCATCGGGCAACCCGATATAACAGACGGCCTTATCGGTTGCGATAATTTCGAGATCGCCTATGTCGGTTGAAATGATTGTCCGTGCGATAGATTCCATCTGATTCTACCCTCCTAATGATTTCCATAAATAAAACGCCGCCAAGCTGCGATACGGCCGCCATGTGTCGGCCAATTCGATCATACGGTCCATCTCGCGCGATGGATCAAATCCATAATTATTCCCGATCGCCGCTTTGATTCCGGCGTCACCAAACGGAAACGCATCCTGATGACCGGCGCCGCGCATGAGAATATAATTGGCGGTCCATTCGCCAATCCCCCGCACCGCCAACAATCGTTCCCGCGCTATATCATACGGCGTCGTGATCAGGTCGTCTATCACAAATTGATTATTTGTGATCATTGCGCAGAAATCCTGCAAATACTCGATCTTGCGCCCCGATAACTGAGCACTGCGAAGAACCGCCGGCTCAATTTTGACAATATCCGACGGCCGCGGAAAGAGTAAATATGATCTGCCATTGATCTTCATCCACCGACCAACCAGCTCGACCAGCCGGGACTTGATCGTAAAGGCAAACGCCGAGTTGACCTGCTGGCCGATTATCGCCCAGGCGGCGGTTTCGAATACCGACGGCATCATCACCGGCCGGAATCCCCGGAAGTTATCGAACAGTCTTCTCATCGCCCGATCCCCGGCACGGGCATAGAAATCATCGATATCAAAATCCAGCCGGAGCATAAAGATCAGACGCTTTCTCAAACCAGCGGTGTCCCCGAGCGGCCGGGGTGAATACCAGTTTATCCCGATTCGGTATTTCCCTGAATTACTCTCATATGGTATCTCGATCAGCACCGGGACATCATCATGCTCAATAATCCGGATAAACGACTCCGACTGGCAGCCGTCGATCTGCTCGAATCTCGATTTTCGATACCAGTCAAAAGTCAGATCGAAATCATAGGGTCCGAGCGGCTTGAGATAAAAAGTTCCACTGGTCATGATGTCACTGAGTGGTTTTGGGGAAAAAGTGGATCAGGTCAGCGGTCCGGTCCAAGAGCAGATCAGGTTCATATTGTGCCAGATCATCACCGCCAAAATCTGACTTTACAGCGACTACCTTAATCCCGGCGGCGCGGGCGGCAAGGACATCGTTTTTGGTATCACCAACATAAAGCGATTCTTTAAGCATACCGCCTAATATACTAATTGCCAAAATAATAACTTCCGGAGACGGCTTGACATGTTCGACTTCGTCGCCCGAGGCTGTCGCCGCAAAATAATTGCTCCAGCCCAGCTTTTCCACAATCCCAGCCGTGTTTTGCGAGACCTTGGTAGTCGCAATCGCCATCTTAAATCCCTGCCGATGAAGCTCAGCGAGGAGATCATCTATACCATCGAGAGGCCGGGCAGCATCGACCACGCATTTATCGGCGACTTCGCGGAAACCATCTTTCAGAATATCCAGCGGAGCATTACTGAAGTTCTTGAACATTTCATCGATTGAAAACCCGATAAATTGCTTGATCTCATCATCGGATCTCGGGGATTCCCCGACTTTGGTCAGGGCATGGTTGGTCGCCTCGATCACCCCCGGTGATGAATCAATCAGGGTGCCATCGAGGTCAAAGATTATATTTTTTATACCGGTAAAGATCATTGTGTTTTTTCCTGGTTCTGACGCGAGTATATCGGTTCATGGTCGTTGTGTCAATTGTGGAATCGTTTTTATCCTTTCTAACCTGTTGTCGAGTCGCAAAATCCAGCATGGCGACGATGACTTTATGTGCATACTGGTGCGTTTTTGCATACTGTTTTCCGGGCTATATGAACATCGCCCGATCGGCCTTCGATGTACTGCCAAACCATTGTTATTCAGCACGATAGTCAATATCAGCCAAATTGTGCAAAATTTGAAACTAATATAAGGCCATGTGCGTTAAAGATATAGTATCTACCTGCGTCTTGATTGGAAAACTATTTGCTTTATCCTGTTACAGACGTTTGAATATCATAGGACTTACACTGAATCAAGCTACAGGATCTGGAGGTCATAGATGTCATCATTCCAGAAGGTTACTTTACAACTGATGGCCCTCACTGTTTTCGCCGTCGCCCTGATATGGATATCCGGTTCCGGCGTCGCCATGCAGACCAACGATGCCTCGGCCAAATCGACCTATGCTGAATTGCAGGCCGAACTGGCTGACCTGGGCAGACTCATGCTGGCTGATACGCTTCAGATTGATACTGATGAAGAGGGTATCCCCGAAGACGAACAGCTCTCTCCCCGGGAATCGATGTTTAAGAATATCAAGTTGTTTACCAACATGGCCTATCAGATCAATAATCGGTATATGGAAGATATCGATCCCAAAGAGCTGATTCATGCCGGTATTCGCGGCATGCTCTCCAACCTGGATCCGTTTTCAGTCCTTATGGAGCAGCAATCCTATGACCGTCTGATGGAATCCACCGCGGGCAAGTACGAGGGCCTCGGGATGCAGATTGATAATCGCGGCGAACATATCCGCATTATCACCCCTATCGAGGGGACCCCGGCCTATAGCAAGGGTTTGCAGGCTGGTGATGAGATTTGGAAAATCGATGGCAAATCCACATTCAAGATGAATACACAGGATGCCGCCGATCTGATGCGAGGCCCGGCTGGTACGTCGGTCACGCTAACGATCAAACGCGAGGGTGTCCCGAATTATATAGAATATGATGTCGAGCGGGCGGTGATCGAACTTAAATCGGTGAACTACTACGGCTTCTTCGACAATTCCAATATCGGCTACATCCGTCTTTCACGGTTTGCCCAGGAAACCAGCAACGAACTGCGCGAAGCCCTTGCCGACCTGCAAAGTCAGCGCAATCTTGAAGGTCTCGTTTTTGACCTTCGCTCCAACGGCGGCGGTCTGCTCCATCAGGCCATCGAAACCGCCAATCTCTTTATTGATTCGGCCTCGCTGGTGGTTTATACGAAGGGGCGTACCGAAGATTCCGAGCGCCGCTTCTATTCAGATTCCCAGCCGCTGATGCCCGAGGGTAAACTGGTTATCCTCGTCAATGGCGGTACCGCTTCGGCGTCTGAGATTGTCTCAGGTGCTGTTCAGGATTGGGATCGCGGCGTAATTATGGGTCAGCAAACCTACGGCAAGGGTCTGGTGCAGCAGGTGTTTGATGCCCGGGAACATGGTGTCGCGCTGAAGTTGACCACGGCCAAGTACTATATTCCTTCGGGCCGGTGCATCCAGCGCCCGGAGCGGGATAAAAAGCATAGTATCGCTGAGCTCGAAGATGAAATTATCAATGGCGACGAATCAGAAGATAAAGAGGATGTCTCCGATACCCTCGAAGTCGAGGAAAAAGAAATCTTCTTTACCAAGGGCGGCCGGGTGGTCTATGGCGGCGGTGGTGTCGTACCGGATGTAAAGATCGACCCCGAAACCTGGAATCCGATTGAAATGAACCTCGAGCGGAAATCGATGTTCTTTGATTTCGCGGTTACTTATACCTCACAGCATCCTGATATCGGCAGAGATTTTGAAGTCACTTCGGAAGTTCTGGCCGAGTTCAAAGCCTTCGTTAGTGAAAAAGAATTCGACTATGAAACTACGCTCGAAGCCTCATTGAAGGAAATGCGGGAGGTCGTGGAAGAAGAGGAAAAAGAGGCTATTTTCGCCGAATCGATGGCTCAGCTCGAAGACTTGATCAGCAAAGAGAAAGAACATGATTTCGATCACTCCGCCGATTATATCAAACGCGCTATCAAGCGCGAAGTGATTTCCAAACTCTATGGCCAGACTGGCATGTATGAGGAAATGATTCTTAAGAGTGATCCCGACGTCAAGGCTGCCTTTGAACTGATCAACAACGATAAAGAATACACCCGGGTGATTACCGGAGAAGCCACAAAAGCCGAATTGTAAACATTGTAGGTACCTCCAATTAGGTTGGTTCTGGTAGACGGTCCCGATACACATCGGGGCCGTTTTTTTATTGCCCCATCGTATCCAGCCGGGTCCACCGGCCCGCTGAGAGATCGCGACAATCTCGGTAGGTTGATACAACCGTTTGACGGGCGAGGGGATCCTCGCCCCTACGAATGGTCCGTTCTGGAACATACGACTTCCGGCATTCCACGCATCGCTTTTCGTAATAGCCGGGTCCACCGGCCCGCTGAGAGATCGCGACAATCTCGGTAGGTTGATACAACCGTTTGACGGGCGAGGGGATCCTCGCCCCTACGAATGGTCCGTTCTGGAACATACGACTTCCGGCATTCCACGCATCGCTTTTCGTAATAGCCGGGTCCACCGGCCCGTTCGATTTGAATTGTAATTTATAAATCTCAACGAGGTGGCCCGGGGCCTTTGAACCCGGGCCAATATGATAGCAATAACTTAGGCCTGCGTTCAAAGACCGCAGGCCACCCGTAGTATACTTTTCCGGATTTATTGATCTGATGGTGTAGCGTTTGCGGCATCGCCGGCGATGTCAAGGGTATCCTCTTCGGGGTCTTCGATCTGCGGCTCGATTTTTTTGAGGTACCATTCGCCCTCCTGCTTGCGCAGGGTGATGCTTACGTCGCGCACGGGGCCATCGGGGCCGGAAATTTTGGCATCGACCCGGGCGGCGTCGCCGCGATAATAAATCTGTTTGTGAGTGAAGCCGACAAACTCGGAAAGGTCATCGCCATAGACAAAATCAAGTACGCCCTGCGCGGTCGTACCGACATTATCAGCATCATCTGATAATAGTGAATCGACATAGTCGGCATTATACGCCTTAATGACATTTTCGATAGCCACGAGGGATGTTTTGATCGCAGGGATTTCCTCGCGTGAGAGCTGCTTTTTTCGTTCGCAGCCGGTGGTGAATATCATCACGCCGATCAATGCAGCCGCTATGTAGATAATTAGTCGTTTCATTGTGAATACTCAACTCTAATACAATCTAAGGAGCCATCGGGCGGCAATTTGTCCTTGAAATATTCGCCCATCGCCAGTCGCAGGATGTAGTTTAGCATCATGCTGCTATTAAAACTCGTGTCCCCGGTGTGGGCTATTTCGCAGGCATGTTTATTCAGCCTATTCAGCAATTCCCGGTACTCACCGCCGGCCGGGTTCTTATCGCACCACATATCTGCTTTCACAGTCGGAATCTCAGCTCGGTTCAATTCAACATACGCTCGCGTGTTGGTGATCGGTTCAACATCGATTGCGGCATTGGGATCAGGGCGAACAACCGTCCAGTAAATGGCCTTTGTGTCATCGTTGAATGCAAATGGCACCAGGCACAAGCGCGGCATAAAAAACTCTCCACCCTGAACAATCCATCCGGGCTCAATGGCCTTGCGGTACGACTCTTCTCGACTGCAACCGTTCATACCGGCGTCGTTGTCAATTAAAGCCGAATGCAGCATTGCAAGGGAAATAAGCAGTTGCAATGCTATTCCATTTTGCTCAGGATCAATCTTTTTGCTTAGTATTGCTTTGGGGGATGATTTATGCTCCCGATACCATTCCGAAACTACACCAACAATTTCCGGCAGCATCTCCCGAATCTTAAACGCCTCCCCTTCAGAGACGGCCAGAATTTCGGGCCTATATGGCTCCTCTTCATCCGGGTAAAACCCCGCCGCGGCCAGACGATCATAGATAATCCGCACATATTCCTGCCGCACGATCAGTTCTCGCGAAATATCATGAAGTGTCTTCCCTTTTGCGGTCATGTACAAGACCAGCCGAGGGAACTCCCAATTGAGCAGTGTAGTGCCGATATTGGCGGCATATGGTCCAATATTGTGCCGTCGTTCCGAATACTGCGCCGCAGCCTCCGTAGTAATAAACCGGCCGGTAAAGACTTTGCGCACCGAATCTCGGGCCTGCCAGTCCGGTTGTGGATCAAAATACTCCCACCAGATCAGGGCGGTTGTCACCGACATCCCGAATGCCCCCGGGACTTCAAAAGTGACCTTGTATTTGTCATCCGACTCCGGCGCTACAACGAAGCTCGTATCAAAATCGAGATAGTCGTCGCTGCACATATAATGATCTTTGTAGGTCGTTGATATCCTGACAATAACCTGTGCCGAGTCAGGGCGGACGTTATGTATATCCATATAGATATCACTGGGACCCCATTGAATCCCGGTCGTCTCGATCGGCCGGATAACCAGATTGTCGGTTGGATAGCCGGCCATTGCCGATGATACCACCGCCAAAATAACGATACCCATCAGACCGTTCGACATCAATTGCTTAGACCACAGGTTCATACCTCAGTACCCTTTTTCCCTGCCAGTTGCCCACAGGCAGCCTCTATATCGACTCCGCGACTTTTTCGTACAGTCACCGCTGGTGTCCGGGGGTAGAGAAACTTGGCAAAACGGTCAACCGCCTCATCATCGGGTCGCTCCAGGTTTATACCCTCGACCGGATTATAGGCCAGTATATTAATTTTACACGGTATCCCCTGCACCAGTTTCGCCAGCGCCAGGGCATCGTCATCACTGTCATTGACGCCCTTGAACAAAATATACTCAAAAGTCACCCGCCGCGCCCGCACTTCTGTCCAGAATTTCACCGCGCCCATCAGTTCCCGAATCGGATATTTGGCCGTAATCGGCATAAGTTTTTTGCGTTTGGCCTCATCGGCGGCATTGAGCGACACCGCCAGATTGACCTTGGACCCTGACTCAGCCAGTCTTTGTATTCCCGGCACGATCCCCGACGTCGAGACGGTAATCCGTTTGGCGCCGATCATCATCCCCAGCGAATCGGTCATAATTTCGATAGACGCCATGACATTGTCGATATTCCACATCGGCTCCCCCATGCCCATAAAGACGATATTGTCGAAGGCATCGTCGCCATAGCGATTTCGTATCTGCAGCACCTGCCCTACGATTTCGCCAACAGTCAGATCACGGCGAAAGCCCATCTTGCCGGTGGCGCAAAACTGGCAATTAATGGGGCAGCCAACCTGCGATGAGATACACAATGTCTTTCTTCCCCAGACATCATCGAAGATAAGCACGGATTCGATAAAATGGGGGTCGCTGGTACGGGGATCGGCCCCGACATGAAAGAG
>CAZGLR010000137.1:0-8122 GCA_964526635.1 uncultured Ignavibacteriales bacterium
TATCAGGATGATGCTATCTGCAACACCCGCGGCGATTACGATTACCGCGATTTCTATTTCAACCTGACCAATACCGATGGCGATAATATCATCGAGGCCTCAGACAAAGTCCGCGCCTGGGAGACACCATATTTTCACAATGGACCGTATACCGTGTTTGTGCGGGCGTCTGATCGGGCAGGGAATACGACAGTTGATTCGATGATCGTGGATGTGGCGAATTATTTCAATCTCGCCGGTACAATAAGTTGCAGCGACGGCAACCCCGATTCAACGGGAGCGATAGTTACGTTGATGCCATCAGATGCTATCGACACTACCGGAAGCGATGGCGTCTACAATACTGTGACCGGCGGCGGTTGGCAGGATATCGAAATCACCCGGACAGGGTATGTCACAGTTGATACCAGTCTGATGATGAACACCGGGCGCAATCTGGATGTCATTCTCGAACCGGGGCCATATGTGGCGGGGGATGCCAATTATGGCGGCACGGTGGAACTTGGTGATGTGGTCGTGATTATAAACTATGTCTTCAAGGGCGGTGCGGTCCCGACGCCATATATCGCCGGGGATGCCAATGGCGATGGGATTGTCATGATCGGCGATGCCGTCTATCTGATCAATTATATTTTCAAGAGCGGCCCGCCTCCGGTCGAGCCGTAATTACTCGATTCATTTCTATAATCCGCTCGCTATTTGAACCAGTACCCGATTGAGAAATACAGCGCTTTGTTTTTGAAGTCGTAGCCATTCCGCATTGAAGTCACGCTTTGCTCATACCGGGCTTCAAGAAAAACCCAACTCTCGTACCCGGTCCGGAATTCGATCCCGCCGCCGAAGAGGAAGCCGGCGTCGAACGTTTTGAAGATGCCGGTATCGACTTCATATTCATTGATACCATCGTTGATACGGGCGGTTTCGATGACCTTCATCGATCCGAAGCCGCCGCCATTAATAAATGGCTTTACCGTCTCAGACAACGATATCGAGTACCTGAACAGAAGCGGAATTTCGATGTAAACCGGGCTTCGGCTGGTGGAGACGGCGATGGCGGTATCACGCGGCGGTTGGCCGGGCGGTGTGATGGTCTGAAAGACGACCGTATCAGGGACTTCGTAGCCCTTGCCGACAATCATCAGCTCCATCTGGAAAGAAAACCCGCCAAACAACGGATAATGAGCGACACCACCCAGATGGTAATTGGTCGCCTGGTCGGTTACGGACGGATGATCGATAGCATCTGTCAGGGTTATACCAATGCGGCCGCCGACACCGAGTTTGTCGATAAAGGTATCCTGGGCCATTATTGGCATAGCCAAAAGACTCAGGCCCAGCACGAGCGCGAAAAGCAGTTGTATTTTTTTCATCATGGTAGAGACGGTTATCTCCCTTGATTTATTCAGTCTTCATTTTACGACTGCCGCGCTGGGTGATTGGGACATTGTCCTGACACAGGGGGCAGTCTTCGGGCGCCCAGCTCACGGCGTGGACTGTCGCCAGAGCATGGAGAGGGTATTTCATTGCGGTCTCACCTCCGCTGCGATCCAGCAGGACCGCGATGCCGACGATATTGGCATCATAGGATTCACAGAGGGCAACGACTTCATTGACTGACCGGCCGGTGGTCATGACATCATCGACAATCAAAACGCGCGTGCCGGGATCAATAGAAAAGCCGCGCTTGAAGACGCGGCCGGATTCGCCCGGTTCGGCATAGATCGAATCGATGCCGAGTTTTTTGGCGGTTTCATAGGCGATAATGATCCCGCCGGTGGTCGGGCCGACGACGAGCTGGACGTTATCGCACTTGAACTTGTCGGCGATCATCGTGCACATTTTTTCGACATATGGCGGCTGTCGGAGCAGGCAGAATTTTTCGTAGTATTCGGCACCATGGCGTCCGGAGGTATAGAGAAAATGGCCCTTGAGCAGGGCGCCGGAATCGAGAAACATTTGCAGGACGTCGTCGTTAGCCATCGGCCTTCTCCTTTATTACAATCGCTACCGCGGCGGCATAGTTACGTTCATGCGATATCGACAATCGAATTGTGCAGCTATCGAGAAGGGTTTTCAGCCTCTCAGACAACTTCACGATCGGCGCGCCATGGGAATCGTGGACGATCCCGATATCAGCGGGAAAAACAGCTACCCCACCAGGGCGGCCCAGCGCTTTGATCACCGCTTCTTTACCTGCGAATTTGCCGGAAAGAGCGGCGATTTTGTCGCGGCGGCCTTCGAGGTCACGCTGTTCGTCGTCGGTAAAGAAGCGGCGCAGGAAATGGTCGCCATAGGTGTCATAGAGCCGTCTGATACGGGCGTTTTCAACAATATCGATACCGAGTCCATGGATCATAGTTTCTGCCGCGATTATAGATCAATTTATCAGGCCAAGTATAATGGATTACCGGTAGTTTGAAAAGAGTTATCGAGGCCAAGAAAAGTGTTGTCAGAAGTGTTTTTTGTGCGTACTTTTAGATACAGAGAGGAAGATATATTTGAAAAACCTCTAACAGTTATCTCATGAAGGTTGTCCCTTACCGGTTGCGCATACGCCGTGACCCATCCGCCATGGATGGCAGCGAAAGCTAGATACCCAGGTGACTGTAAAAACCCTTTACCGTGTACACACGGGAGATTTTTCAAATTACTTCCTCTCTATTTTTTGTGGCTAAAATGGATTTTCGGGGCGGTATATCGTAGTCGTTGGACAATCCTGCCAGATTTCCATATATCCCATCCGGCCATCGCGAAGGCCCCGGGTACCCCACCAGAATGGTGGGGTAAAATTTTTTCAAAATCTTAGTCATCTGCTTTCCAGAATTCAAGGCTATATGCTAACTCAACCGGTCGGGCGAAAAACTCACCCTGCGGGTGTATTACTATTCAAAGTAAACAGGCAAGTCTGGCTTGCCCCACAGCAAGCTGTGGGGCACCCATATTCTGGATATGTTGTGGCGCACCCCCAATCTTAATTGGCCTTTGCGGCGGCTTTGACCCGCCGTTACAACAAAAGGAGTTATTTTTTTGTAAGCTATCAATTACGTTGTGGCGCACCCCTTCAGGGGTGCGGGAAAACCTGAGTAGCTGTCGACTGGCCGACCCCTGAAGGGGTCGGCCACAACAATTAATCAGGTATTTGTCTTCGACTAATCCGGATGGAATGATCCAAATGAAACTATCCAGATGAAATAATCCGGAGGAAACTACCAGAGCGATAACTTTCCAGATGAAATAATCCGGATAAAAAATTGGATAAAGTTGTCGGATAGAACCTACTCCGCCTTGAGGATGGCCGAGATCTTCTGGGCGAGTTCGTTGTACTTTGTTTGCGGCTTGATCAATATCAGGTAAAATTCGATGCCGGTTGAGGCCAGCAAAATACGCTGCGGTTCGATCTCATAGATGCCGATCTCGCGCTGCTCAAAGGCGCCCGGGAGGCTGGTGAAGACGTTGAGCATCTCGGGCAATTCCTTGAGGACGTGCTTGAATTGCTTACGGAAGTCGCCACGGACCGTTTTTTCGCCGACAATTTTGCCATCGGGTGTGACGAGATACACGCGTTCGACTTCAGGGAGTTGCTTAATGCGGTCGGAGCGAAGGTTGCCGGCCATCTTCTGCGGCGTGTCCTCAGGCCGTGAGGGGATACCCTGCTCTTTGATGATCTTGGTGATTTCGCGATGCTGGGATTTGATGAAATCCTCGACCCGATGCATCTGTTCGATACTGGAAATTTCTATGTTGAGAGCCTTTTCCACTTTGTGGATGATTCGGCCGGAGAGGGAAATCGACGTGGTAATACGCGGATGCGGTGAACGGGCGTATTCAGTCTGGAGTTGATACTGTTTGTCGCGATACGCGGCCATGGAGGTGCGACCGGCCGGGATGTACTGCTGACTCATCCCATTCCCTCATTTTACTTTCTGTTTCGAACCGGGATATTCCCGGCTCGAAACAGAACCGTCTCAGGTCAACACTTGGAATATCCACAACTGCGACAAATAATGCAACCGGATTCGTGTTCAACTTTGGTGCCGCAGTCGGGGCAGTGTTCCATGAGAATATCATGGCCGCCGGTCAGAGTTTCGCCATTGCCGAAGTACTTGTGCAAGACGATGGCGATAGCATCGGGAATCGACGAAATCAATCCGCCGCTGCCGAAAACGGGTGAGGAACCGCCGATGCCCTTGATCTGATCGATAATGTTCTTCACCGGAATCCCCGAACGCAGGCCCAGCGAAATCAGTCGACAAATTGCCTCGGTATCGGCCAGGGTCGAATACCCGGATTTGCCAATCTGGGCAAAGACCTCAAAGGGCTTATCATCGAGCATATTGATCGTGACATAAAGGTTGCCATAGCCGGTCTTGATTTTGGTGGTGATACCGCGCAGTTCTTCCGGGCGATCCTGGACGACTTTCGGCTTTTTGGCATTTGTTATTTCGAGCTTTTCGTTTTCGATCTTACCGTGCGAAAGCGTTTTCCCGGTCGAGAGTACCTGGTCGGCCCGGCAGCCGTCGCGATAGACAGTTATCCCCTTGCAGTCCTGTTTGAAAGCACTCATGTAGGCGTCGCGGACATCATCGACAGTGGCGTCGTAGGGCATATTGATTGTCTTGGAGACAGCATTGTCGGTATGTTTTTGCCACACCGCCTGCATGCGGACATGATCAGCCGCAGCGACATCATGGGAGGTTCGGAAAATCTCGCGGATATTGGCGGGGATTTCTTCGAAGTCGGAAATACTGCCGGCATCGGCGATGCGTTCCATGAGCTGCTTGGAATAGAAGCCGCGATCTTTGGCGATTTGTTCGAAGATCGGGTGGACTTCGATCAGTTTGGTGTTGTCCATAACGTTGCGGACATAGCTGACCGCGAAGATCGGTTCGATGCCCGATGACGTTCCAGATATGATAGAGATCGTACCCGTCGGGGCGATTGTGGTGACGGTGGAGTTGCGCATTTCCGGCCCGGTACCGTTCTGGTAAAACGATGATTTCTCCCAAAGCGGGAAATGGCCTCTGATTTTGGCCAGCTCGCGGGATTTGCGATGACCAACCTCACGGATACGGGCCATGATTTTATCAGCCAGAGCAAAGGCCTGATCGGAATCATAGCGGATTCCGAGGGTGATCAGCATATCGGCCCAGCCCATGACGCCGAGACCGATTTTACGGTTTGACTTGGTGTTAGCATCGATTTCCGGCAAGGGATAACGGTTGGCCTCGATAACATTATCGAGAAAATGCACAGCTTTTTCGACAGTCTCGTCGAGCAGGTCCCAGTCGATTTCATAGCGATAGAGCGAACGGGAATTATCCGTATCAACCACCGCACGGACCATGCGGCTGAGATTAATCGAACCGAGATTGCAGCTTTCGTACGGCAAAAGCGGCTGCTCCCCGCAGGGATTGGTTGATTCATACAGGCCGACTTTAGAGACAGGGTTGCTGTCGTTCATACGATCGATAAACATCACCCCCGGTTCGCCCGTGGCGTGGGCGTGTTCGATAATCTGGTGGAGGACTTCGCGGGCATTCAGGGTGATGACTTTGCCATCGCGGACACAAGGCTGCTCGGTACGCGGATCGATAAGGGCATAGTCACGCCCCTCCTCGGCAGCCTGCATGAATTCATCGGTGATGGCGACCGAAATGTTGAAATTGGTCAATTCCTTGAGATCATCCTTGCAGGTGATGAATTCGATAATATCGGGATGATCGACCCGCAGGATGCCCATGTTGGCGCCGCGGCGGGTACCGCCCTGTTTGACGGCCTCGGTGGCGGCGTTGATGACTTTCATGAACGATATGGGACCGGAGGCAACCCCGGAGGTGGACGCAACAACCGAATTACGCGGGCGGAGTCGCGAGAACGCGAATCCGGTACCGCCGCCGGACTTGTGAATGAGCGCAGTATTTTTAACCGTGGTGAAAATCGATTCCATGCTGTCGTCGATCGGCAGTACAAAGCAGGCCGACAACTGGCCGAGGGGCCGCCCGGCATTCATCAGTGTGGGGGAATTGGGCATAAACCGGAGACCTGACATCATGTCGTAAAACATGTCTTCGGTTTCCCTGACACCCTCGGGCGTCGCCCCGAAAATCTGATCGGGAGCGGCGATAGTTCGGGCTACCCGCCGGAAGAGACCCTCCGGGGTCTCGATGACTTTCCCTTTGCCGTCCTTGGTGAGATACCGTCGTTCGAGCACTTTGATAGCGTTGTCGGTCAATACCGGTTGTTGTGTCGTTTTTTCGTCCATGTCCCCTCCAGGGTGGTTGTCGCGTAATTCTCAAAAACTCTTTTCCATTGGCAGAACCGCACTTGCTTTGGTCGCGTTCTCAGGGGTTCTGCCCTGCAATTTCTTGTGGCCGCCTGCAAATGATACTATCATCTGATGGCGATAATTGATCACATGTATGTCACAAATGGCAGACAAAAGTCGCCATATTGTATACGATTCCATTCGTCTGTCGGGGTTGTCCCACCGTTTGTTGTTGTGTGCGGTTCCGACCGTATTTTCGACCGGCTCGCTCGGATCCCCCTACGGGAAGACCAGAGAAGAATTCCCACTCAAGCTATAAAAAGGTACGAAGAAGGGGCGCCCCGAGTCAATCACTTTTTTGGAAAAAAACACAATATATTGTATTTTCGCGCCTGTACCGCACATTATATTGTGGATAATCCTGTGTATAATGTGTTAGTAAATCGTCGATAATCGCCTAAGGTCTTCGCGGCCAGAACCTTAATCATGCAAGCGCCGTACCTGCCGCAGTTGCCGAGACAGGTCGATATATTCCCGCATCATAGTTTCCTCGGCTTCGCTGATTCCCTCCATAACGGGGATGCCGATTTTGAGGACCGCCCGGACGATGTCGGCCAGGGTTCGGTCGTATTTCTCAGCCAGGCTGTTCAGCCGGGATTTCAACTCGTAAGATACAAAGATGTTGATACAATGGTCGCCTCGGAGTTTTTTAATGGGTTCCATCGGTACGTTCTCCTTTCGCCGTGCCCACGTTGTGATATTTCAGGTGGCCGATTAGTCGCTGCGGGGAAGCTATTTCGAGATTAAAGCGTCGGCGGAGCAGGCGCAAAATCGGCCGCCAGGTTTGCGATGGTGATTTCAGGCGGAGGATGCGATCGATATCGTCGCGGCGCGGATGGCAGCAGAGGGGGCAGGCGGGCCATAGATTTTTCGGCGGATAGAATCTCTGATTGATAAATGGCGCCAGCAGGCTCCGGAGTTTCTTGATGATATGCCGGTGATGGGCCTGGACGCGATGATGATCCCGTCCGGTTTCACCGGCGATATAGCTCAGTGAGCGGCCATGAAAATAATGCTGCCGAATCAGCTCGGCTTCATCTTCAGGCAAGCTGGTCAGGACGGCGTTGACTGCGCGGATGATGTCCTGGTTTGTTGTTTCATCACAGGATGCATGCTGCGCTATCCCCAGCCGGGGATCATAGCCGAGTTCTACGATCCATTCGTAAAAGGCAAGACGGTTATGTGCCATGGAACCTCCGTTTTTTTACAGAGGATATACTCAAGTGATATGGCGATGTCGATCACGTGATCGGGGTGCGCTGTCGCATATGGCGCGATTCAATCTTGTGATATCACCCGGCGTAGTCCGTAAGTCTGGATTAGTGGGGGCAGATGATGATTGCGGGCATGGTAATGATTGCGTATGTTGCGCCGATCAATAGATAAAACTCTATTCAGGATTTTCATGGATCAGCCGTCGGAAGAATATCGCCAGATAGAGCGGGTCGAAGATACCGAAGTATCGGATCAGTTTCTACCGCGCCGGATCAGCATCGGGACATATATCGTCTTGATCTTCATGGTCGTCTTCTGGCCGGCGATGAATTTGTTGTTCCTGTTGCCCGGAACGTATGAGATCAACTATGAGGCGCTCGATCCGGTCCTGTTCATTTTTCTGCCGACAATTGTCATTCAATGGCTCATGGTTGGGGCAATTGCCCTGGCGATGTGGCGCGAACAAAGCGGTTTACCGAGCATCGGGATAGCCGGGCCGAAACTCATGGACGTGGTCATCGGCATCGGATTTCTAATTGCATCGAATGTTATTCTCTCCGGGTTCCAGGTGATACTCAATAC
>CAZGLR010000138.1:0-8059 GCA_964526635.1 uncultured Ignavibacteriales bacterium
ACCATTTTGTCAAGATCATTATTTGAGTCAACTATTAACAAATCAACGAATTAGTACGATTCAACCACCTTCGCTACGCCCGCCCAAATTTTCACTGCATCGGCGTTGCCCAGGCAATAATTTTTCATCTTTTTTTTAGATTTCAAAAATCGATGCAAAATCGGTTATTCATACTTTGTGAAAGGTTGCAGGTGCTTTCAAATAAACAGCAAGACCCTGCACTGTATGTTAAATCTTTTCATAAAAAGCGGGATCCCCGAAAATGGGAACCCCGCTGTTGTTATACTTTGAATCGGCTTAGGGACATTCTACGCATGGCGGCGGGCCGCCCTTGAAGACATAGTTAATCAGATAAACAGTATCGCCGACATTGACCGCGCCATCACAGTTAACATCCCCCGCTTCAAGCGGTTCGGGCGGTGAACCGCCTTTGAAAACATAATTGATCAGGGCCACAGCATCACCGACATTGACCTGACCGTCACCAGTAGCATCGCCGCACAAAAATTCCGGCGTGATGAAATTCTGCCGCTTACCCCGAGTCACTTCAAAGCCCTGAGACAGGGGCAGGTCATCCGGGTACTGGCTCCACTGACCCTGATGAATCGGTTCGCCGAACTGATCCAGTATCTGATAGAGGTCATTTCCGACATCGACTATCAGCTGTGTCTGTGGAAACAGTGTATTGCAGTAAATCGGAACGCAAAGCTGTTCGCCCGGTCCAAAGTTGACAATTGTCACATTGATGAATCCCTGACCGGTGCCGCAGGGGAAATCAACGACCCAATGCCAATCATTCGGAGGCTGAGGAAGAATCACTTCATCATATACCGGGACCAGCGGCTCTTCAGGGATGATCCCGTCGATAAACGTCTGGCCGATCGGGACACCATCAACTGTCCATTCCGAGTGCCCGAAAAACCACCCGAGGCCATCGGCCAGGACACAATCCGGCACCGGCGTCGGGCAGATGCATGGGCAGGACTGATCATCAAGGCTCGGCGTTGTCGGCTTCGGTACATTCTGGTTGGCAACCGCGCAGTCAAACGCCTCATTCGGATCGACATTACCGTCACCGTTGCTGTCGGAAGAACCGTCACTGCCGCACTTGATATACTGATCACCAAATTCTGCTCCGCTGCCGTCGGAGCCGTACCACGACGGCTGCGTCGACGATGATGACGTGATCACTCGACGGCCGTTACCGGCAACTGCTCCTGCAAACTGACCCGAATAACACGATTCGATAAAGACCGTAACATCACAGCAGGAACCAGCAAGATCACATTCTTCATCCTCACAATGCGGGATATCATCCAGAATCGAGGCCAGTTCTGCTCCGGTGAACGTTCCTCCGGAGCCATGGCGCAGGCGCATTAATCCGCCCGGGGTATTCTTGCGGCCATGGGCTATGAAATAAATCAAAATCTTGTCCTGACACTTGACCTGCGCCTTTACATCATTGAACCAGGTAGAGATAGCGGAGGCGGTGACGCTGGTGCCTGCCAGCGATGATGTTGCGTAGCCGGCCGTGTTCAAAAACCCGGCCATTGCCTCAGCCGCTTCGGCCGCGGCAGTATGGCCCGGGCGGTCAGCGCCCTGCACCACCAATGCAAAATAGCCAACATCACTGTTCCAACCCTCTTTTGGACCCGGCGGCGGCGTTGAATCAGGCGGGTTTTCGCCGGTCGGATCACCCGGCGGCGGTGGCGGTGTCGGAGTATTGCAATCGACAGTCGGGCATTCACGCAGTATGAAACAGAAATCTTCGATTTCACCTCCGCCCAGCGCACCGCTGCCGTCCCAGCCTCCCGGCGTATAGACAGACGGATCAACAGCGGCATCGGTCAGGGCCGCACGGATCCAGACATGAGTCGGAAGAACGATGCCATTACCCCAGAGAAAGCCCGATGATACATACGTACTCAGGCCGGCCGGCGGATTCAATTTCTGATTCTGCACCGCCCACTCCACACCGGCCGATGATCCCGACCATTTGCCGTCGCGATCAAAATCTACCAGCAGATTGACAAAACGGTCATCACCGGCCGTTGCGTTCGAAATAGTCACATCAAAAATCAAATATGCCGTCGGGGCCACCGTGTTGGGATTATATGCAACAAACATCCGCTCATCCGAGTCACCATCGACCAGATTCGGGACACCATCGGAGTCAGTCGGATCGGCGGCATCGCTTTCGGGACTGGCCGTCGTGCCCAGCGCTTCATCACCGGTAATGTTGGTATGACCACCGTTGAATCCAAACAAACTGTTGGTTGTATTGAAGTAAGTCGGGAATGCTCCCGGGACACCGCCATACACCGTCTGACCATCGGGGGCGTCACCATAATCGGCGTCCGGTCCGGCCGGCGCGCTGCTGGCTATCGGCATCGGATTCGACAACATCGGATACACCCGAATCGGCCGATCCGGCGGCGCCAAATCATCACCGAATGGAATGCCATCAATATACGGAATATCTGTCGCCGGAAGTGTGGTGACATTACCGGTGACGTCATCAATGAACACATAAAGAGCATCATGCTCCCAGTTGGCACATGGCTCCAGATCGACCAGCGCAAACCAGTGCGGATTACCGCTGATCGACGCGATATCTACCGTGGGACTGTTGCCGAATCCCGGCGTCACCGTCCCGGATGACAGCGGCGATGGCGTCATCCAGGCCGCAACCCGGTCATCGCTGCTGCTTGGCAGCAGCACGACTTCGCCGAGGCGCTGCAAAGCCTCACGTTCGGTCAGCGCCATGGCCGCTGACGATAACAATAGCGTCGCCATTACACAATAAACCAATAGCATTTGTCCTGTTTTCTGCATTGCCTGAAATCTCCCTAATTGTTTGCCATTAACGGTTATTAAAAAAGAAAATTAGAGTCATACCTGGGACTCAATTCGCGATTGTTCATGCATATTAAGGATGATCTACTTCCGCGACCGTATGCCAACCCCTGATTTGACATTGTCGGATTTGTCGGCAGACAGTCTTTTGCAACGAACGATATCGGTCCGCCGACCGTTTTAGTTGTACATGCAAAAATCAATGCGCCGGATTATCGGCAATGATTGACTATGATAAATTTATAATCATGGGCCTATTTTGTCAAGTATTATTTTGTTGAAGCACAACCACATACGTGGAATTGGATAGCCATTATATAGACTAAATACTGTCCGGCTCATCCCGCCAGATTATCGAAAACCGCGCGATATCATCGCGAACATCAATAGCGATCCGTGTCCTGGTGGTATCGTATCCGGCCGAACGCAGATACTCTCCGGCCCTTTCGAAGTTATAACGATCCAGGTAATCGCTCAAATCCGGCCCGGCTTGGGATACCGAGACGCCCACCCCGGTCGGCAAATACAGCAGGATATCATTATCATCTCCGCCCAGCTCGATTTCGAGCGAATCGTTGAGCCTTCCGACCTTGATCTCAGTGCGACCATCTTCATTGTCCGCCGCCACCTTCGATAGACGCAGACGGCTGCCGTCTATCTGCAAATCAGCATCATCCGCTTGACAATATATTTGCACTGGAATTTCCGGAGTGAGGTAAATGCGGTCACGCCCGTGACGATCATTTCTTCTGATAGTAAACCCGAATCGCGAGTCGGTATCCATGCGAACATACCCCGTCTCACCAGAAGCACGATAGGAAAATGATGGCTTCCGTCCCGATCCACGAGAGGTCGCATAAAACAAAAGCCCCGGGCGATCATCGATAGTCAGATCGGTATCTTTGGTATAAATACGTACCTGAAGCTGCTCGATTTCGGGATCATGATCGACACTGTAGCGATCGGTGGTCCGATATGAATTTGATTCAAACGGTAAGCCGGCTATTGCGACATAAACCACGAGCGCGGCCAGTGCCACCGAGGTTAGATAAGCGATGAATTTCAGACGAGTATGGGCGAATATCTTTTCCAGCCCAATGATAATCAGCAGGGCCGGCCATAATGAAAGGATATCGAGCCATTGCTGCTCGGTCAAATCCCAGATGTTTTCGACCAGCAGCAGACTGCCGACCAGAATAAACAGAACACCCCATCTAAATCTGGCTGGATTCATGCGAGTTTTCCCCCGTCACCTGTGAGTTGTTTTTCTGTGCAGGACGCAGCGAACGGATCAGCAGAACAATGCCCAGCAGAATCAATATACCCGGCAGGATATATTCCCAACCGATTTCGTAATTCCACCACCAGTCCCAGTCCCAGCGGTAGAAAGTCATGCGAACCTGATCGCGTAACAGGAAAAAGGTACCGATCGCGATAAGAATGACGCCGGGTATATACCTGGTCCAGGTTTTTTCAGACGCAGGTTCTTTCTTTTCGCCCGATGATGTCTCGACTGGTTCGGCCTCGGCTTCCTCAAGCTCTTTGGGTCGCGCCGGTATCACTATCCAGGCGATGATATAAGCGAGAATACCTGCACCGTCGAGAAAAAACAGCAGGACAAAAGCCAGGCGAAAAATAACCGGATCAATCGAAAAGTATTGCGCCAATCCCCCGCAGACGCCACCAATGACTTTTTCTTTTTCCGAACGATACATTCGTTTAGGCATAATCTTCTCCCGAAATCAATTACTCTTAAAAATTCTTACGACTTTACCCGGCGATTGTTACATATTCAGCGACGGCGGCTTTGAGCCAGCAGTGGCACAAAACGGACACCATAGAGTTTATCCACCCGGATGGTGCCGTCGCCTTCACGAACAGCCAGATGCAGATATTGAAGGTTTCGCCCGACCGGCACCACCATGCGCCCCCCGATCGCCAGATGCTCAGCCAATTCATCCGGAAAATGTTCCGGTGCCGCTGTCGAAATAATGGCATCGAATTTCTGTCCTGCTTTTGGCAACGCCAGCGCATCACCAGAATAAAACTCTATATTCTCATACCCGAGTCGACTCAACAACGCTCGGGCGCTCTTGGCCAGTTCCGGATAATATTCGGCCGTAATCACACGGCCGAACACCTCAGCCAGAATCGCAGTCTGATAGCCCGATCCGGTCCCGACTTCGAAAACAGTCTTTGCCTCCGATGGCTCCAGCATAGCGGTCATCGAAGCCACAATATACGGCTGCGAAATAGTCTGTCCGCTCCCGATCGGCAGGGGGCCATCGGTATAGGCATCGTGTCGTAATTCTATCGGGACAAACTCATGCCGGGGCACTTTCGCCATCGCCCCCAGAACCGCCTCATCCCGGACGTCACGGGCGGCAATCTGACGCTCCACCATATATTTCCGCTGAACACGATAATATTCTTCATTGCCTGATGACGATGCCATGATTTATCCCTCCCCCCGAATAAGTCTTAAGGGGCGATTTCGAAGCTCATAATTTCGTTTATATACGACTCTGCCGACCCGCCGACGAGATTCTGCTTTTCAAGTAGATCGACGTAAGAACCAAACTCGGACTTAATCTTCCGGCAAAAATTAAGCGCGGTCGTGTCGCCGGTCAGACGATATACATCATAACTCTGGCGCAGGTGATTATAATATACCGGCAGCTGATCAAAAGGATTTTGGCTGGCTGCTGCAAGACGGTCCGAATACGATGACTTAATTTCATCAAGTCGTGTCTTATCAGATGATTCTGTCTGCGGCATCAATCCGGAACGGAGATTATCGGTGATTGGCAACGACGGCGACCCGGCTTTCACTGATGCCCGCGACTTCTTTGACGCTGAAGCACCTGATTCCCCCCATGCCGCCTGATACTGCTCCTCAAGTGTTGCATGATTACTCAGGATTGATCGACGGAATAAATCATCCCGATCCAGTCCGGCACGATCAATGCTCTGGGCCATTTCATCCTGACGACTCTCTTGTATTTCAAGATCAGCAATCTTTGGCGCCTCAACAATACTTTCAATACTCTCATCATGGAAACTCGCCGCTTCCCCGGTGGTTGCCTTTGACCCGGATGGTTTCTTAACCCGCTGATCTTCTCTTTTATTTAATGCCTCCTCCGCAACCGGTGCCGGAAGCCCGACAGATTTCTGCACTGGCAGTTTCCCGGCGGCATCGTCGGCTTTACCTTCAGTTGGTTTTTCAACAGGCACCGGTTCGGCCATGTCGTAAACCTGCTTTTCGACCTTGCTGTCTTCGGCGGCTTTTATCTCCGATTCGGA
This sequence comes from uncultured Ignavibacteriales bacterium, assembly GCA_964526635.1. Lineage (GTDB taxonomy): Bacteria > Zixibacteria > MSB-5A5 > GN15 > JAAZOE01 > CAZGLR01. The sequence continues at coordinate 6,160 of CAZGLR010000138.1, forward strand.
ATCAACCTGGCCGGCGTACCCAGGATCCTGTTCAATTGATTCATCGATTATCATCGGAGACATGCTTCGGTGTTCGACCTCAAGTAATTGTTTACCTGTGTCCTCCAACATCATGCGGCCCAATATAAAGACAAATATGACCGAGGCAGCGATTGCCGCCGAACGATACCATATCGGAGTAATCTTTGCCTTCTTTGCTGACCTTTCCGGCAGGGCCGCAATCGCGTCGCCTATACGACTTTCCAATCCCTCCAGCAGATCATCATCGAATTCCATCAGACTGGTCGAAGCCATATCATCCAGCTTTTGCATCTGTGCCAGCAGATAGCGTCCGTGTTCTGAGCGCTCCAGCCAGGCATCAACTTGGGCGCGGTCGGCGTGACTCAGGGTGCCGTCGATATACCCCGAAAGCATTTCCTCATATTTGTGTTCGTTTTGTTCCATATTCGCTACTCAAGCAAATCCTGTAATTTTTCGACCAGCATGCGCCGCGCTCGATATAACCGTGAGTCAACCGTCCCGGGGGAAATATCGAGATGGCGGGCAATCTCATCATAACTCATCTGCTCAATTGATCGCAGGACAAAGACCACCCGGTATTGCTCCGGAAGTTCTCTCAGCGCCGCCAGAAAGCGCTGATCATTCTCGGCAATCTGCATTCTGGCCAGAGGGTCCACCGCACTGTCTTCAGCCGCCTGTAATTGATTATCCAGCGATATCTCGCGGCCGGACCTCTTCAGGTAATTTATGCTCAAATTGGAGGCAATCCGTGACAACCAGGGATAAAATGGTCTCTCGGTGTCGAATCGTTCCAGTGACTGATACGCCCTGATAAAACTATCCTGCACGATATCCATTGCCGGATCCATATCCCCTATCATTGATAAGACCAACCGCAGCAACCTTTTCTGATACTGCCTGACCAGTTGCCCGAAAGCCTTTTTATCGCCTTTCTGCGCCCGTATCATCAGGGCTTTTTCAGCGGCCGAGGGCCCCGGTTGGGCGACATCTATATCTGGTACTTGTGTCTGCGGTTTTTCTTCCACGATTTATCCGGAAATATCGCGAATTAGATTCTCGATTATTATCACATCGGTCATCTGCGTATTACGGCACCGATGATCGGCATCGGCCACCGCCGTGATTGCCACCACCAGGTTTTGTGAATTAAAGCGGCCTGCCTGCTGACGGAGTTTATTCACCCAGAATGGCGCCCCGGACAGTTTATTTCCCTGCTTTATTTTCAACAGGTTCAAAATATGCCCCGAAAGCATATACAGGATCGACGATGGCCGATTTCCCCGAGCAAGTAAATCCTGATATGCCAATAGTGCGGCATCGGTCCGCCCCGCCGCAATCAGGTCGATTAATTCAAAGACCGAATATTCCTGATATGAACTGACGACTCTTTGCACACGGTCGAGATCAATATGCATCCCCTCATCACCCGAAAGGGACAACTTCTCGATCTCACGGACAATCCCCCCGAAATCGCCATCGGTCAATTCAAGCAGCAGGCGGATAGCATCCTGATCATACGTAAACCCCGACGAGCTCAGTGACTTTTCGATCCTGGTACGGGCATCGCGTTCGGTTAATCGAAAGAACTGCACCGGTGCAGCGATCTTGATAACCGCCTTAAAAAAAGCCGAATCCTTTCGTGGGGTGCGCTCCGAGGGAGTAACGAGAATAACGATTGTCTCGGGCGGCGGCGAGGCCAAGAGGGCAAAAAATGATTTCTGTTGGGTCGGCTTGAGTTTTTGAATCTCGTGAATGACAATAACGCGCCGTTCCCCGAGCATTGGGAAAGCCGCCAACTCGGCACAGATATCTCCGAAATCGGATTTTTCAACACTGAAGGTGTAGGAGTTGAGCTTCTGCAGGGATTCCGGCAAATAAA
>CAZGLR010000139.1:0-3614 GCA_964526635.1 uncultured Ignavibacteriales bacterium
CCATCTGGCCGTGGCTGGTGACAACAATCAGGACGCTGTCGGCGGCCAGCAGATTTCCACCGGGGAGGATGAGGAGAATGAACAGAAGGTTAAGCAGGAAATACTTCATCGTAGATTGTCCTTATTGTGCAAGAAGACTTTGTGTCAGTAGTAACGCCGCCTTGGCCAGATTGTTCCGTGATGATCGGATGAGCGGGTCCTGCGGGGAACAACTCAGGCGGGCTGTTTTGCTTACATTCGGGATTCTTAGTCCGATTTCTGCTTCATACCATGCTGATTTTGCCGATACCTATAATGATTGGCCGAAGTGTGCAATTTTTAAACGGATTTGGAAACAGATGGACATCGCAACAATCGGCGGAATGATTATCGGTATCGGTGCGGTCGTCGTGGCTTTTGTTCTCGAGGGCGGCGATCTATCGGCCGTGACGCAGGCTCCGGCTATGATCCTGGTCATTTTCGGGACTATCGGGGCGGCGACAATCACGACCTCATTTCGCACGATATTGAATATACCGAATTATTTGAAAGTGGCATTTGTCGGCAAGGATCGTGATCCGCAACTGACAATCAGCAGGATCATTTCATTGTCCGAAAAGGCACGGCGCGAGGGTGTGCTGGGACTTGAGGCTGATCTGAGACGTATTGATGAGCCCTTTTTCAGAAAGGCCCTGCAACTGGTGATCGACGGTTCCGAATCCACCGAAATACGCCGAATTCTCAATACCGATATTACCTATATGACCGAACGTCATCGCACCGGCATCGCGCTGTTTAAAGCTCTGGGCGGGTTTTCGCCGACTTTGGGGATTATCGGCACTGTGCTGGGGCTGATTCAGGCGTTGTCATCGACTGATGATGCCACGCGTATGGCGGGCGCTATCGCCAGCGCGTTTATCGCCACCCTTTGGGGCATCGGCATGGCCAATTTATGCTATCTGCCGATCGGCGATAAACTGCGACTACGGCATGAAGAGGAATCGGCCGATCTTGAATTGATCGTCGAGGGTATGGTTGGGATACAATCGGGCGATAATCCGCGCACGATTCAGACCAAGCTGATGTCGTTTATCGAACCCCGGGCACGCAGGGTATAATCCATGCTGTTTCGCCGTCGTCAGGACGATATCCCGCAGGACAATCCGGATCGCTGGTTGTTGACCTATGCCGATTTGATTACCCTGCTTCTGGCGTTTTTCGTGGTTATGTATTCAATCTCCCGCATGGATGCCGAGAAATTCCACGAAATGCAGTCAGCCTTGCAAGGTGTGCTCAAGGGTGGGCCATCGATCCTCCGCAATCAATCACTGGAGTCACTGGAAGTCGGCCATGGTCTCATGAAAGTCGGCAGTCTCAAGATGCTGCAGATGAAAATCGAGGGCGAAGTCGGGCGACTCAGCCAGAATGGCCACGTGGCGACCGAGTTGAACGAACGGGGATTGACCATACATATCATGGAGTCAGCACTGTTTGACGAGGGTAAAGCCAATCTCAAGCCACGAGCCAGGGCGATTCTGGATATGGTTGCCAGAGATATTATCGAGTTGCCGAATCATGTGCGGGTCGAGGGACATACCGATGATCGGCCGATAAATAACGAACGGTTTCCGTCGAACTGGGAGTTATCTACTGCCCGGGCTACCGAAGTTGTGCGATATTTCGTCGAGGATTACAGTTATCCACCGGCGAAGATTTCGGCACTGGGGTATGCACAGTTCAGGCCGATTGTGCCCAATTCAAGTGTGGAGAATCGCGCCCGAAACCGCCGCGTGGATATAGTCGTGTTAACGATGGCCCTCTCGGCGGCCGAGCCGGCCTCGGAACTCAATGAGTTTGCTGAGCAGCAGCAGCAGATGCTCCAGGGTATTCTATCGGAAGAAAATTCCGCTGACACCGGGATATATTTACCGCAATAGCACCGGCTGCGAGTGAGTCGCGACACGACCACGCATTTATAATCTGCTACAATTCAACGACATATACTAATCGTGGCATGTTTGGCATTGTCCTTGCTTAATGCTGTGCTGGAGAGGACTCATGGCTAATGTACTAAATGACATGGTGTGGAGCAAAACCGGGGTCGACGAGTTCAAGAAGATGCTCGACCTGGCGGCGTATAAGCACAAGCTGATCGCCGGTAATATCGCCAATGTCAATACCCCGGGCTATGCCGCCAAACAACTTGATTTCGATACCGAAATTAAAAAGGCGCTTGGTCAGGGACCGGTGCTGCAGTTGAAAACAACCAGCAACGGCCATATTGGCAATGTGGGTCCAGATCAACAGGTGAAGGTGACGGAAGTCGGACCGGAGTCGTCGGATGATCTCAATGGTGTCGATATCGATGCCGAGATTTCCGATTTGTCGATCAACCAGATGCGGTACACGATCGGCGCCCGGCTTCTGGCAAAGAAGATGGATGGTCTGCGCAAGGCCATCAAAGGTAGGTAGGAATCATCATGGCTGGTATTTTTTCATCAATCGAGATTTCAGGGTCGGGCTTGTCGGTGCAGCGGCGCAAGATGAACGTCGTCGCTGAGAACATTGCCAATGCCGAGACTACGAAAACACCCAACGGCGAGCCCTATCGCCGTCAGCGACTGGTGATAGAAGCCGAATCTGAAAAGCAGCCGTTTAAGACCGTGCTGAGAGATCAGCAAACACTGCTGCAGCGGACTCATGAGCGACATATACCCATTCTGCCCGCAATCAACCGCAGTTATGAGTCGGTTATTTCGGCCACATCGGAAGTGGTTGAAGAGAAAGGCGATGCCTTCCGGCTGGTATATGATCCCTCGCATCCCGAGGCGAATGACGATGGTTATGTCAAGATGCCGGACGTTGAGATTATCAATGAGATGGTTGATATGATCGCGGCCAATCGGGCGTATGAGGCCAACGCCAATGCCGTGACCGCGTCGAAAGAGATGCTGAAGAACGCGCTGGAGATTTAAGATGATTCGAAGAGGAGGAGAAGGACGTGCAGATTCACATGACCCCGGTCGAAGCCTATCGGCAGGCCGGTCAGGCCCTGAAGCGACCTCAGGTTACGGATTCGCAGAATTCTGAACCTGATCGCAGCGGGCAATCCCAATCGTTACGTACAATTGCGCCCTCGGCCAAAGAAATTGCCGGCGTCCGGGCCGCGACAGGACCATCGTTTCTCAATGCTGTCCTGACCGCGCCGGAGCGGCAGGCGCTGCTAGAGGGGTTCGGCCGTTTTGGCGACAGCGCCGACAAAGCGCCGGTATATAACACCCGCGCCGCCCTCGATGCCGGACAGACTCGCGGACTTCAACTGGATGTGAAGGTATGAGCGAGATTCCGATTACATCACGACCGATCAGTCCGGTTATGCCGGGGCAGCAGCCCGGCGGCATGGGACCATCGAAATCAGATGGAAATTTCGGCGACTTTTTGTCAGATGCCCTGAAGAGCGTCAATGATCTCCAGATGGAATCCGGTGAAGCGCAGGACAAGCTGGTGCGCGGCGATGCCGCCGAACTGCACCAGGTTATGATTGCGGCGGAAAAGGCCGGGATCTCCATGGATTTGCTCCTTGAAGTACGCCGGCGGTTACTGGAGGCATATCAGGATATTATCCGCATGCCGGT
>CAZGLR010000139.1:3624-7911 GCA_964526635.1 uncultured Ignavibacteriales bacterium
GCCGGTATAAGGATATGCCGGTGATGACAACATATAGGATGTGTCATGGAATATCTTAAGCAGGTAGCACAACGATTGGCGGAAATTGTCCGGCGGATGTCGGTCAGCCAGGTCATTATGCTGGTGGCGATTGTCGCCGGCAGTATTGTCGGGATGATTGCGATATCCGGCTGGGTCGGCAAAGTGTCGTTTCAGCCGCTTTACTCCGATCTGGAACCGAGTGAAGCCGGTGAGATCACCAAATTTCTGGGCGATCGCGGCATTCCGTATGAACTCAGCAGCGGCGGCACGACCATCAAAGTCCCCGAAGCGCAGTTATACCAGGCCCGTATTGAACTGGCCGCGCAGGGGATGCCAAATTCCGGGACAGTGGGGTATTCGATATTCGATGAGACCAATCTCGGAATGACCGATTTTCTGCAAAAACTGAATTTCCGGCGGGCGCTCGAGGGAGAGTTGGCCCGCACGATATCATCACTCGATGAGGTAAAAGCCGCCCGGGTGCATATTGTTATTCCCGAACAACGCTTATTCGCTGAGCAGCAACAGGATGCAACCGCCTCGGTGGTACTCAAACTGGCGCACAGCGGCGGATTGTCCAAGTCGCAGCTAAGCGGGATTACCAATCTGGTGGCGTCATCCGTCGAGGGTCTCCGGCCGCAGAATATTACTATTGTCGATTATTCCGGCACTATGCTCAGCGGCGGCCAGAGTGATGAACTGGTCGGTTTGACCAGCAGTCAGCTCGATATGACGCAGGCTGTGGAACGCGATTTGACGCAGAAGGCGCAGAGCATGCTCGATGGCGTTCTGGGACCGGGCAAGTCGATAGTGCGGGTCACCGCCGAGCTCAATTTCGATCAGTATTCCCGGGTGGCCGAAAGCTATGATCCCAATTCGGCTGCGGTTCGCAGCGAACAGCGTACTGAAACCAATGAAGACACCAAAGCCAAATCCGGCGAAAACGCCGAGGATGAACAAACCGCCAGCAATGAAGTAACAGTCACCAACTATGAACTTTCAAAAACAATCGAGAATCAGACGACAGCGATCGGTACCGTCAAGCGGCTGTCGGTAGCGGTACTTCTGGATGGCACCTATCAGATGATCGAAAATGCCGAAAATGTCGAGGAGTTGGTTTATGAGCCGCGGCCGCAGGACGAAATCGACCGTCTGACGGCGATTGTCAAAAACGCCGTCGGTTTCTCGCCTGATCGCAACGATCAGCTTGAGATTGTCAATATTGCCTTTGACAAAACATATCTGACCGATCAGCAGGATTCACTGGATCAGCAGTATATGATGCAGTTTTATCTGGATGTGGCCAAGAAAGTGGGATTGGTCCTTCTGGCAATCGCGGCGTTGATCTGGGTGCGGGGCAAACTGAAGAAGTTCTTCGCCGGGCTGGCGAAGATTTTGCCGCCGGCACAGGCGCCGGTGGAACAGCGGGTTCGCGAACGGGCCGATAACGATGAAGAACCCGAGATCCATGAAGAACCGATTCCTGAGATCAAACCGGAAAAACGGCAACCGCGACTGATCGATCAGATGCAGAAAGTCGCCAAGAAAGAACCGGATGAGATCGCCAAGGTAATTCGCACGATGATGGTTGAATAGGTGGGTGAGGGATGAAGGAAAAGCATAAGGATATTTACGAGAAGCTGACCTCGACACAGAAGGCCGCGATCGCGCTGGTTGCTTTCGGGACCGAAGTATCGTCACTGGTGCTTAAAACACTCAACGAGGATGATCTGGAGCGGCTGACTGTCGAGATCGCCAATTTGCGGGAAGTTCCGCCGGAGGTCGAGGAACAGGTGATCCGTGAGTGCCATGATATCTTTATGGCGCGTCAGTATATCACCCAGGGCGGTATCGATTTTGCCCGCGAGATCCTCGAAAAGGCGGTCGGCAGCAAGCGTGCAATTGATATTCTCAACCGCCTGGAATCATCGCTGCGGACCTCAGGATTCAACTTGCTGAAAAATATCGATCCCCAGCAATTAGTGAACTTCATCCGTAATGAACATCCCCAGACAATTTCGCTTATCCTGACCCAGCTCGTGCCGCAACAGGCCGCCGGGGTGCTTTCTGAACTTCCACCCGAACTGCAGGCCGAAGTCGCCCTGCGGGTGGCGACGATGGAAAAGATTTCGCCGGATGTTCTGCGCGAGGTTGAGGCAACCCTGGAAGGTCATTTCCAGGATACTGCCGGACGCGATTTGTCGGTATCCGGCGGGGCCAAGGCGATTGCCGAGATTTTGAATATTATTGAGACCTCAGCCGAGAAAAATATCCTGCAGGCGATGGAGGCCGAAGATGCCGACCTCGCTGCTGAAATCAAGAATATGATGTTCGTCTTCGATGACCTCATTCTGCTCGATGACCGTGGCATTCAGCGCCTCCTCAAGGAAGTCGAAACCAAGGATCTGGCGGTATCGTTGAAGGCGGCCTCGGAAGAGGTCAAAAACAAGATTTTCGCCAATGTATCCGAACGCGTGGCTGTCCTGGTCAAGGAAGAAATGGAATTTATGGGGCCGATGCGGCTGTCGGATGTAGAGGCCGCGCAACAGCGCATTGTTGAAACCGTGCGCCGTCTGGAAGAAGAAGGCCAGATCGTGATTGCCGGCCGTGGTGGAAAGGACGATGTCATTGTCTAACATCAAACGTCTTGCGGTGGCCGAGGCGCCGGTTCAAATCGGGCGGCATATTATCGACAGGGCGGCCGAGGAAAAGGCCGAGATGGAACTCAAGGCCGAGTATCCGGATCTGGAAGTCTATACCAATCCGGATGGCGGCAAGCAGGTACCCCTTCGCCATTTCGTCGTCCACGAAAAAAGATTTCAGGCTGAAAAAGCCAATGTCTTTACACAACGCTATGATGAGGGATATCAGGCCGGATATGACGCCGGTTACAAGGCCGGGTATGAGAAGGGCAAAGGCGACGGCCAGACCGACTCGCGGCAGACTGTGGCCGCCTTCGCCGGTATCCTGAAAGATGTTCGCGGACAACGACAGAGTATTCTGGATGATGCGCGCGATAAGATTCTCGAGATGATTCTCAAGATATCACAAAAAATCACCTACACGGCGGCATTGGTTGATCCTGAAGTGACCGCTTCGATCATAAACGGCACAATCGATCAATTGCTCGATAAAACGCGTCTGATTATCAAAGTGCATCCGGATCATCTGGCTGAATTGGAACAGCATATCGATCGTTTTAAAGGACAGAACACGACCATCAAGGAATTCAGGATCGAGGCTGATCCACGGGTGCGAATCGGCGGCTGTTTTATCGAAACCCCGGCCGGTGATATCGATGCCCGTTTGGAGTCGATGTATGATGTGCTTCGTGATGCTATCATAAATCGCGGGGGAGAATCACGGTGAGCCTGGCCTTCAAATATATCAGCAGTGCCATCGACAAAACCCGGGTGGTCAAACAATTCGGCACCGTCTCTCGCGTCGCCGGACTGGTCGTGGAATCGCGCGGACCGGCCGTATCGATTGGATCGTTGTGCCAGGTTGAATCGGCTGAATCGGGTGAACAGATTCAGGCGGAAGTTGTCGGCTTCAAGGAAAATATAATCTACCTGATGCCGCTGGGATCGATTGATGGCCTCAATCCCGGCTCGATTGTCACCAGCACCGGGCAAAAACTGCAATGCCCGGTATGCGATAATCTCCGCGGACGCGTCTTGAGTGGACTGGGAAAGCCGATTGACGGCAAGGGACCGCTGCTGACGACCACCTATCGGCCGCTGCACGCCACCCCGCCGGGCAGTCTGGTCAGGCAGCAAATCCGGGAGCCATTGTATACAGGAATACGCGCTATCGATACCCTGTCGACCTGCGGCAAGGGCCAGCGGCTCGGGATATTTTCCGGGTCAGGTGTCGGCAAATCGGTCATGATGGGTATGATTGCCCGCGGCACCACCGCAGACATCACTGTGATTGCGTTGATTGGTGAACGGAGCCGTGAGGTAAAAGAATTTATCATCAATGATCTCGGGGAAGAGGGGTTAAAAAAATCTGTGGTGGTGGCGGTGACGTCGGATGAACCGGCCTTGATTCGCTTAAAGGGTATTTTGACCGCGACCGCAATTGCCGAATATTTCCGTGATCAGGGCAAGGACGTCATGCTGCTGGTTGATTCGCTGACACGGGTGGCGATGGCACAGCGTGAAATTGGCCTGGCTATCGGCGAACCACCGGCGACCAAGGGGTATCCGCCATCGGTGTTTGCCATGTTGCCGAAGATGCTGGAACGGGCCGGTCCCGGCGAAG
>CAZGLR010000140.1:0-7672 GCA_964526635.1 uncultured Ignavibacteriales bacterium
TCTACCTATGTCCGATGCGGTCAGCCGGGTCAGATGGCCGCTTTGAGCCAGGGTAAAGGAGATCTGAGTCGACGGATTGAAGGGATTGGGGTAATTTTGATCAAGACTGTAGGCCGTTGGTAACGGCGAATCATCATCGTCGGCATCGGTCGGCGAATAGAGCGCCTGCGATGCGTAGATATTGACACCCATAGCGCGGGCATCGGCCCAGAGGAAAATCACCCGGCCGCGATTGGCGGCCGCCGCCGGGGTCTGGACAAATGGTCCCGGCGATGATGCCACCGGCGTGTTGGCGCCGATGGGATTATTGATAACATCGAAAATTTGTCGATAGGGCTCAACAACGCCATTGCGGGCGTCAAGCCAGGTCACTACTGTGTATCCCTCGCTGTCGATGTCGACAGCGACGCCCGAAGGGGCCGCAGCGGAGGCATCGAGAAGCGATGCTGTTGTGCCTATGATGATACCGCTTGAATTAAAGCGCGATTGAAACAGGTCGATTACGCCCGGGCTATAGCCTGTCCAGTATACCGCGAGATTGCCGGAGGCTTCGAGGTCAGCATCGAATGAAGTGATTTCATACCCGGATTGATCGGAAATGAAGAACAAGACGTCGGTAACTGTGCCGGTGCTGTTGATATGTTTGGCTTCCACGCGCGGGCCATCGATCGCCAGACGATTGAGATAAAAGACAACGAATCCGCCGGCATCATCGGCCGCGATTTTAACTTCTTCTCCGATGACACCAATGCCCATGGGGCCGATCAGGAAATTGCCGCCTGATTTGCTGTTGTCGTCATTGAACAACTGGCCATAGATTTTCGGAGCGCCGGTTCGCGTATCGGACCAGGCAATCAGCGTTTTTCCAGTGGTAGAAATTGCGCAGGCCGGCCGATTGGCGGCTATGCTGCCGTCATGCGGATCATTGACCGGGATCTCGTCGCCGGGCACGGCGGCATTGGCCAGAAAACGGGCCACGATATTCTGGCCGATTAAATCAGTCAGACGGTTATCTGTCCAGCAGACACAAAGCTTGACGCCATTGGCGGCCAGCGCCGGATCGGACTGCACGCCCCCGGCAATATCATTGTTGATGCGACGATTGACGTCAATCAGCGTGCCGCCGACATAGACCTGCTGTATCATGATGTCGCCGTCATCGCGACGGCCATCGGTAAAGGCTGTAATCCAGGAGTAATCATTCCATGGTACGGCGGCCGGATTGGTGGCATAGTTGCCGACAAGGTCATCATTTACTTTTTCTGCCGATTGCAGGGTTATACCCGAAAGGGTCAAAGAGCTTGTCATGATGTCGCCGGTCCCGGCGACCGATGCCGTCCAGGCGGCCGCAATAGTATTCCCGGCGGCAAGCGCCGGGGCACCGACTGTCTCGGCACTGGAAAGTACTTCCGCACCGCCCGCCATAATCAGGCCGGCACTGAGGCGCTGCAAGGTAATCTCATTCTCAGCCCCGAATGTCACCCAGGTCGAAACAAGCGAGTCGCCATTACCGACACCGAGTTCCAGCGACATCGGCATAATGTCGGCGCCGCCATCATTGAGCAATACATTCGCGCCATTTCTGGCCCCGGCGGTCGTCACTTTTTGGAGATACAAATCGGTGCCGTCGCGGGTATCGGTCCAGCCGACAATGTAACCGTCGGTTGCGCTGTAGGCGATTGCCGGCATAAAACGGACGCTGTCGGGAGCGGAGGGATCGGCCAGGGTAATATCGCCGATATACGGGATACCATCGCTGTCAAAAAGACGGAAATAGATATCCGCCCGATTATCAATTTTATAATCTTCCCAGGCAATCGCGATATCATCGGATGGCCCGATCGCAATGACCGGCGCCCAGTGCTGGTGTCCGCCGCCATCGCTGTTGGCAGTCAATGGCGCTGTAACGGGGGAGCCATTGGTATTCATAATGCGGAAGGCAATTGTGTTTCCGGCAGCATAATCTTCCCAGGTAACAACCAGTTTGCCATCGGACATGCAGGCAGCGTCGAACTCACCGGCGTAGCTGGAGAAGATTGTATCGGAGACAAAAAACATACCGGTCATGACCGCCGCGGTGGAATCAAAGCGGGCGGCCTGCAAAAAGCCCTGGGCCTCTTCCCGCCAGACGACATAAAAGTTGCCGTTGTTATCGCTGCAGGCGACAGGACGGCCAAGATCATAATCTGAGGCTGAAGCCAGGATGACATTCGATCCGATCGAAAACCCGGTCTGGTCGAATAACTGGGCAACGATAGCAGTGTGTCCGAGACGGTTATCTTCCCAGACGAGCACACTTCGGCCGCCAGTAAGCTGCGCGGCGGAAGCGAAATTCTGCTCAAAGTTGGCCGTAACATTCGATTCGGAAACCTGGATATCGGTGAAGTTGGCGCTGAGGTGTATTTCCGGTGTCTTGGAGAGAAGTACCGGTGATGACGGCGCAATAGTTTGGCTGGGGATATAGGAATCATGCAATGAACGGCGAATATCCTGCGCCGACGGATTTTTATCGGCGGCGGAGATACTCAGTGTCGGGAGCAGGCACGCTGTCAGTATTATCGCGAATACACTTCTGGTCATAATTCGGTCCCTGGCTAAAGCATTCACATACAGGTCTTGCAACTGGTATGCCGCCTTGAGGTAAGCGGGCAACGGCTATCGGTCAGACGTTCACGCCCTCCCCTTTCTCATTGGCAGACAAGCTTTTATAGTAATGATTGCGCTCCTCAGAGACCATCGAGAGGATCGTCAACCGGTACGCAATGTTTTGCAGATGGTAAGTACTGTGCATAATCGTTAACAATGTACTTCTATGGCTTCTCCTGCGACCGGGGGTGGTGGGTAAATGGCAGTAAGCCGGGCCGTTTTAACCCATTGCAATATATCCAATAATCCAGGATTGTCAAGAACTTGCACGCAACCATGGACCGTTGAAATCGTAGGTAAACACATAGGATATGGGCAACGTATCGGGCACGATACGCGTCCAGGATGTGGAGATTGGAGCATGGGATTACAGGATTCAACAGTTTCAGTAGCCGGCAGTCAGAGCCGGACGCTCGACGAGAAATTCGTTGCCGATTTTGAGATGGCGCAGGCGATCGCGGGCGGTGACCGGCGTCTGTTCAAGCAGCTTTATGATCAGAACAGCCGGATTTTGTACAATCTGGCCCTGCGGCTGGCCGGTTCGGCGCCGGAAGCAGAGGATATTGTGCAGGATGCCTTTGTGAAGGCCTACCAGAAAATCCATCTGTTTGCCGGGCGCTCGACATTGGGTAGCTGGTTATACCGGATCTGTATCAATGTCGGCCTGGAGTACCTGAGGAAGAAGAAAGGAACGTTTGAGGATTTGCACGACGCCAACTGCGCCGCAGTGGAACCGGATCAGAAAAAACTGATCTTGAAACGGAAGCTGGAAAAGGCTATAAATAAGCTGCCGGAGGGCTGCCGGGCGGTGTTTGTGCTTCATGAAATCGAGGGGTTCAATCACAAGGAAATCGCCAGGCAGTTGAAGCTGGCGGAGGGAACCTCGAAATCGCAACTCTTTAAAGCGCGCGCAATGCTGCGCCGTATCCTGGAAGGACAGGAGGCCTGAGATCATGTTTGGCCCGGGGCACACCTGCAAATCAATCGATCATCTGATTCAGCGTGGTCTCGATGAAGAGCTGACCACGAGGGAGCAGAGGCGCTGTGATTCTCACCTGGCACAGTGTGCCGAATGCCGTCGGGCGGAATCCTTCTACCGCGATTTAAAAGCGGCCTCCGGCGAACTCGAACGAGTCGCCCCACCGGCACATCTGTGGGAACGGATCGAATTGCAGCTTGATGAGCATCCCTGGGGTGATGAAGACGTGCAGACGGCTTCACCCCGCAGTACCCGGTCATTCTGGCTCGATCTGGGCGGTGCGGCCGCGGCCCTGCTTCTGATTCTGGCCCTGACGCTGATGCCGCAGCAGTCGCCGGTGGTGTTGACCGCCGATGGCCCGGTCCTTCTTCAGGAGTACACTACCGACGTTCAGGCAGCGTATTTGTCGCTGTATATGATGGCGCAGGCAGACCGTTTCCCGCCCGAAGTCCGCGATTATTACCTGAATCGCATCGACGGTCTGGATCACAAAATCCGGACTATCACTTCCATGCTCGAACAATATCCGCATAACCGCGTGGCTAAAGTACAGCTGGCTGAACTCTATCAGCAAAAACTTGTCGTATATAAAGAAATCGGACTGACCGGTCATGGTGGTCCCCTGAATCGAACCGAGGAAAACCGTATCCTATGATTAAACGCAGAACGACATCATCGAACACCGCGACCATGTTACTCGCAGTCTTATTTTTTATCCTGACTGCGACCCTCCCGGCGGCCCCGCCGGTGGCGCCGGACAATATCGACAAGGACGAAGTCCAGGATGAGTATATTATCAGCCTGGGCGAAGACTATGTTGAACTTATTGATGAGTTGCGCAATCTCCTGACCGAATTTGAATCATACTTTGAGGAGATGGGTAAAGTCTCCCTGCGCGAGATGAGCCGGGCGATCGGTGAACTTCGAGAATCTCTTAAAAACGAGTACTCCAAAGAATATCGCAGGGAGTTGTTCAAAGAACTGGATCGTTTGACCGCCGATCTCGATGAAATACGGGCTGATCTTGAAGAACAGGATTCGAGCGTTCAACGCAAGCATCTGCGCAGTCTGAGGTCATTTGAGCGTGATCTGGCTGATATTCGTGAAGCGTTGGAGTATGAATTCGATGAGGAAGCACTGGCCGAAAAAATCGATCCGGAATCGTTCCGCGAGGTGTTCCGCGATGCCATGCGTCAGGCCGCCGAAGCCCTGCGCGAGGCGAAAATACAGCATGAGTTGAAATCCGTCGAAGTGAGCGAGGAACAACTCAAGCGAATCAAAGAGCAGGCCAGGAAAAACGCCGAACTGGCGCTGAAGCTGCAGCAGCAGAAATCAACGACAGGGGTCCCGGCAGCGCCAAAACCACCGGAAACAATGGTCTTCCCGGAACAGCATGATATCGCTCTGCAGGATTATATGTCGGCGATGTCGGAATTCGACGGTTCAATATCTCATTCAGCAACTTTGACAATTTCCGATCCCAATCGTGAGATCACTATCATCAATCCCATTGGCGGGATTGCAGTCAAATCGTGGAATCGTTCCACCATTCAGGCAAATCTGACTGTGAGCTACTCTGAAGAATCACAATCCAGCCGACAGATGGCCAAGCTCATCAAGATGTCGACCTCTGATACTGACGACGAGGGTGCCCGCATTCAAGTGGCCTATCCCCGTGAGGGAGACAAAACAGTCAGTATAATCGCCTCGCAACTGGAAGTGTCGGTGCCGATAAATAATCCGGTTCGCGTCGAGAATTCTTTCGGACCGGTCACAGTTTCGGACTTATCAGGAAACGTCAATGTAAAATCCGGCTTCTCCTCAGTGTCAATTACAAGGATCGATGGCAATGTCAGTGTCAGCAATACGACCGGGAGTATTTTCGTCGGCGAGATTGACGGGAGTGTTTCGGCCAACAATTCTTTCGGTCCGATTGAAGCCTATTTGATCAACGGCGATATAATGCTAAACAACAGCTATGCCCCGGTGCGGGTGGAAAAGACATCCGGCCGCCTGACAGTCAACAATTCCGGCGAAGTTATCGTGCATCGTCACGATGGCGACGCCATTTTGAAGTCCAGCAACGGCAAGATGGATGTTTTCGGCATTGCCGGCACCCTGCAGGCAATGAATTCATTCGGTGAACTGCGCATTGAAAAGATCAGCGGAAATGTCGAGGCCGATAACGCCAATGCCCGGCTTGAGGTTCTGATGGTCGAAGGCGGCGTGCAGGCCTCGAACCGTTTCGCGCCCACGTACATCGACGGCATCTCCGGGGCGGTTCGCGTGGAATCCTCCAATGGTAATGTCACGGTTGAAAACGGCGGCGGGCCGGTGACGATTGACAATCGTTTCGGTGAAATCTCGGTGCGAAATGCGGGAGGCGAGGTACATGTCGATAACTCCAACGCCCCGGTACGGGTATTTCGAACCGGCGGCCCGGCGATTATCAATAATCAGTTCGGTCCGGTGTCAGCACATAAAATCAATGGCGATATCGAGGTTTTCAATCGCAACGGCTCAGTGGAACTTGGTGAAATTCAAGGGATAACAACTGTGCGGGCATCGACCGGCCTGATCAGCGGCGAAAAACTCCAAGGACCGTTTTTTATCGAAAATCAGGATGGTTCGGTAGAACTGGTTCAACTGCAGGGTATTACCTCCGACTGCGAAGTTTCCACGACCTTTGGCGATATCCGCCTGGAATTGCCTCTCTCGGGGCAATTCAATATCTCGGCCCAGACATCATTTGGTGATATTAAATCCGATATTCCGATGGAGATAACGTCGACCGGAAGCATCAGTTCCGGGCAACTCGTTGTCGGCGGCAGCCGCCCGACCATTTCCCTTTCGGGGCGCAATGCCACGATCGGTATCACCCGATCAAAAAAATAAAAAGATTTTGAACTTTTGGGGAAACTGACCGCAGGATAGGTTATTGCAAAGCATCCAATCCGATATGGATGTGGTTTCACATAGAAAAGCCGGAACTTGCTTCCGGCTTTTTTAATGCCCTGATTTTGCATAATCAAGAAGTCGCCGTAGATTGATAAGGTCTCGTCTTCGGCCGGGGTTATTCTGGAAGATTTACCGGGGTAGTTTGATGTTACAGTAAACTTTCACGGTTGTATTAAGGAATTGTCGGGCCACCGGCCGTTAATTATGTATTTAGAGGAGGTACGAGTCCCTGCTGCGAGCAACCAAACAAAAAACAATCATCCCCTTAACATGATGATAATAATATAATATTTTGTAAATAATTCTTGTTTATTGAACGTTCTTATAGTATTATTCGTCATCATTATAAACGCAGGGGTAACGCATGGGAAAGCATATTTTCGTTATATTTGTGAGTTGTCTCTGCCTGTTTTCTCAGGCATTTGCTTTCCTGAAAAGCAACCATTTCCACGCATATTCACAATTCACTGACCAGGAATAAGTTCAAATCCTTTTTCGAACTCTTGAATCATCTATTCAATCGGGCAATGAATACCAATTCAGACAATGCTTGAATTTAGATATGAGATATGATCCATTGATACTGCGGGATATAAAAGATAGCCTTGCAATCATTAAGGACGGTTTGAATAAATTAGAGGGTATATATCCCCAGCCAAAAAGTGGCGGCGGCGTATCCATTAAGTTCTTCTTTCAGGCTCCGAAATTAAAGGGTTCGAAGACTTCTGGAGCGTTGACAGTCTAGATTCAGTTAAGATTTGGGATGTAAGACCATTACCCCATCATTTGATATTAGGAAGGGTAAATTGATGAAAATTTTATATGCATTAGTTAAGATATCACTAATTTCGCTTATACTGCCTTATCAGGTGATGGAAAGTATCCAGATCGGGTCCTATCCTATGCAATTATCCTCGGCGATTACATCTGATGGCGTAGATGTTGTTGATACGCTGCGATATGCGCAGCAAGGTGAGGTAATCCTGACACAGGGAAACTACCTCGATCTTGAGTTTTCAATGGATCCGGCTGAGCTCATGTCAAGAGTTGTGTAAATTTAGTATTCAAGCAGCGCGCCTTTCAGCCTGA
>CAZGLR010000141.1:0-7509 GCA_964526635.1 uncultured Ignavibacteriales bacterium
CAAGAATGCGATAGGACGAATAGTAGACTTTTTCGCCGGGTAAATGGGAAAATGGTTTCTTTTCGATGGCGTGAACAAATGCGATGGGACTGCCGCTGGCCGGAATCAGGTAGAACGATCGCCGGGTGATTAACCCCTTGATATTCAGAAAACGTATTGCTATATCATTGTAGCCATGAAAATCCGCAAAGAGCCATCCGGAAAGCCCCTGCCGGGCCAATTCACCCTGGATAAGTTGTAATCTGGAAGTATCCACCGCGCATCCTATCTGTATAAAATTCTGCCGCGTACTGTCGTTTGTGACGGTTCGAACCCCGCCCGCCCCTGTGTGCCGTGGAATATACGACATTTTCCATCTCTCACCAACCTGAAAAAAAGTCGTACATTTCAACCCCTTAAATAAACTTTTGTGGAAAAAGACGGAACTCTGGTAAACAGGAGTTGTTATAATTAGTGACGATAGAAAAGTGGGATAGATTAGTAAGATCACATAAAAGCATCACCGGGCTTTCCCCCGAATGCTCGGTGTATGGTAACCTCCTTGCCTTAATTGCCCCTGCAAGAGCAGACGGTCGGCCCCAAACCGGCCGTCTGTGCTATTTAGGCTATACTGAATTTCCAGGCACAATAATGAGAATCCGGGTGACTATCCGGCGGACAGCAGATACATTCGATTTTTATCCGCGAATCGATTGTTTTCGCAAAATCAGTGTATTCGACTATCCCGACCGCTTTGCACGGGAAATCGGGGCGATTATCCCGCTTACGGGCTGATTGTACCCGGCAGTCGTTCATCCTGAAAACAAAACTGTTGTCAGTTTCCTCGACTACTTCCTGGATATTGATATGGGCATAAAGACGGTACTTCAGCGCTTTTTTCAAACCCTCGAGGCCGGAACCCTCGGGTATCTCATGCCGCTTCATAATCCGTTTGGCTTCAATAACCGTGAAGCGCCGCCAGGCTTCGGTATCGGCGGCAATCGCCTCGGTAATATCATGCCGCGCTTCCACCGCCAGAAACCAGAGACCATCATGGGCCAGCCAGTTCTTGGCGCTGTCTTCAATCATGCCAATCAGTTGTTCTTTGGAGAGAGCTTCGAGCTCTTTGCGTCGATTGTGGTGATAGGTATCCATAACCGGCTATATACACCAAAGCCGGCGGTAGTTCAAGCCGATTTCACTTTTTTTGGCGCACCGCGGTTATTTTGCCGGGTTTCGAAGATTTGCCGTTCGCTTCGGTAATTTCAAAATTGAATTGCAGACTGTCGCCGGTAATAAATCGCAGCGACCAGATATACGTGGCGCCATCATGATTACGGATCAAATAATAACTGCTGTCGCTGTCACTCGTTTGGGTAATAGTCCCGCCATACAGGTAATGCATACCAAAGCTGTTCCAGTATTCGACAACCAGGCGGCTCCCCAGGCTATCAAAGGTCATATAGGTGGAATCACGGTAAACCGAAAACATCCCTGCGCCGATAGCCTGCGTGCGAATGCGACCGGGGGTATCGGTCGTATCCACGATAATCTCACCATTGGCCGAGGCCATCATCGAGGTTTTGGGGATCATCGCTATGCCGGAGACATTCCAGGTTCCCAACAGTCGCGAGAGATCAAGATAGGCCGGTCGATACGTATCGGCCGCGAGGGAACAGGCCGTGGCAATCACCAGGAGAGCCATAGTAAGTAAATATCGCTTAATCATAACCAGTTGCTATGTATACAGACTTATGTCGGTGAAAACCATAAAAAAAGCACAAAAAAAGCCACCCGCGCACCCCTCGAGCGCGGGCAGCTTAACCGAGAAAAAAGGACTACTAAAGCAGCGCAAAAAGGAACTATTTATGACACGCCAATACGTATAGCAAGCGCTGTGCCCTTCGATGATTTATGGCGAAAACTACCATGTAAGCTGTTGCAGCAATATATTTTAACTCAAAAGAGGGAATCGTGGCAAAAGTGTGGAAATTCGTAATATGTTACGAGGGCACACGGCAAAAAGAAGATAAGCGCATGGGAACCATGCGCTTATCTTAAACGACAATAATTGTGCCTGTTCGTAATAAATTACGAAATCATCGTTGCCGGTAAATCATATCGCTTCATCTTCGCCCGAAGTGTCGATTCATGGATGGCCAGTGCGCGAGCGGCTTGCGATTTATTCCATCCTGATTGATGCAGGGCTTTGAGAATCAGCGTTTTTTCAAATTGTTCCACCTGATCCACCAGCGATTCGGTCCGACGGTCACCATCGTTTTGGATCAGCACGCCGGCCAGTTCCCCGAGTTCATCGTCACCGGCCAGATTCTTGAACAGCACCAGTTTTTTGACCTCGGATTCGAATTGACGGATATTGCCAGGCCATGATCGTGATGAGAACTCTGTGACCAGAGTCGGATCAACCGCATCATCGCCGGACAGCACCCCCTCGCGTCGGAGGAAATGTTCCAGCAGAAGCGGTATATCATCGATCCGTTGGGACAATGGTGGCAGGTCAAAGACAATCCCGCTCAGCCGGAAATAGAGATCGCGTCGGAAGGTACCCCGGGCAACCATCTCGGCCAAGTCGCAGTTGGTGGCGGCAACGATGCGTATGTCGAGATCGTGCTCGTCGGTGTCTCCCAGACGGCGCGCTTTGCAGGTTTCGATGACAGTCAGCAGTTTGGCTTGCGAACCGAGCGGCATTTCTCCGATTTCATCGAAGAAAAACGTGCCGCCATTGGCCCGCTGCAACAGACCTTCTTTATCGGCATCAGCGCCGGTAAAGGCTCCTTTGCGATACCCGAACAACTCGGCTTCCAGGAGGGTATCCGGGAAGGCTGCGCAATTGACGGCGACGAAGTCCCCGGTTCGGCCCGATGCCTGATGATAGAAGCGGGCCATCAAGTCCTTGCCGGTACCGGTCTCACCGGTAATCAACACCGGCAGATCGGATGTTGCCGATTGTTCAATGCCGCGCATGAGTTTCTTCATCGTGCGGTTGCCGGTGATAATCTCCGGAGCCTCGGATGACGAGCGCATAAAGTGGCCATCATGCTGGAGATTGTAATCAAGATGGTTGATCATCTCCTGCACGGCGATGACCCGGTTATCTATGCCCAGCCGCTGGAAGATATCTGCGGCCCGGAAGAGATTGGCCATCTGACGGCGCGTGGTGCCCAGTTCGGAGCGAGCCATCTGTACCAGCGTTTCGGCCCGTTCGGCGCGGGCATCGGCGGCATCGAATAATTCCATTGCTTCGGTAAACAACGCCGAGGCTCTGGTTGTCGGCTGCGGCGAATTCGCCTTCAGGAGCTCGAGTTGAGCCAGAATGCGAAGAGCCGCGCCTTTTTCGATTTTTTCGTCAATGTCATCGGCCAATGCGACCGTTTTGTTGGCCAGACGAGTGGCTGATTGCAGATTGCCGGTGGTCAATTCCAGTTCGGCCAGGTAGCGCAGCGGTGTGGCTACCAGCGACGATTTCGGCGCTATCGCAGAGGCATCTTCATAGGCCTCGTTGAGCAGACGGCGCGCGGTATGATAATCGCCGGTTCTGGTGGCCAGGTGACCACGGATTGTCTGCGCCATGATTTGTTCACGTCGCATACCTTCGGCAGCCAGAATTGGATAGGCGCGAGACAGATGATATTCGGCCTGATCGTATTCGGTCAGTTGAATCTCAAGATAGGCCAGGGAAACCAGCGCCTTGGCCAGTTCTTTTTCATCACCCAACTCGTCGGAAATGTCGATGTTGAGCGAAAGGGATTCGGCGGCTTTTTTCATGTTGCCCAGCATGGTGTACACACGGCCCAGGTTACCCCAGAGGTAACCCAGCATCCGGCGGTCACTCATCCGGTCGGCGAGTGTGATCGCGTCCAGCAAAAGACGCAGCGCATTGCGGAAATTTGCCCGAATAAAATACAAACGGGCCAATTGGTTGCAGGCGTCGATTTGCTGGGCCGGTAAATCACACCGTCTGAAAAGTGAGAGAGCATCTTGTAACGCGGTTTCGGCTTCCCGATAGTTACCGAGGGCAATCAGGGCTTTGCCTGAAATCAAGAAGGCTTTGCCGAGAGCCTCGGTTTCACCCAATGGCGTCAGATGAGCCTCTGCGAGACGCGAAGACGCCAGGGCCGCACGGTAATCATGCGACATATAGAGAAGCTGCGCTTCAAGACACCGAAAGAGTCCAGCCTCACGATCATTGCGATCCAGCATGGCCGTCCGGGCGGACGATGCCATCTTCAGGCCGCGGGCAATATCCTTACCCTCGATTGCCTGAGCCAGCTGGCGCAATAATTCGGACCGGATATCCGATTTCCTGAAATTGGCTTCCATCATGATTACTCAGTCCTTGTAGGTTGAATCTGGGTGTCTTTTTCTATCGGGGTAATGTCCGTGTCCGGTGCTTTCGGTTCGATAAACCGGATGATCGTCAGAGAGAAATGATTCGCGATCATCGCGAAGCTCAAACCGGTGATGATACCGGGAATAATGCTGGTGGAGAGATCTACGTCTCCGGTGTTATTGTGCTCGCCGCCCCAGGGCTGTTCATCATTATCGGGGCGCTCATACCGGGGAAGACGCCCATCATGCGCATTCACCGGTAAGACCATGGCCGAGAGAAACACAACGGCCATCACCAGGGTCAGAATTTTCCGCCACATATGCCGCTCCTTGTTTGGATTATATAGACAACATCTTAGATATATTCATCCTATGTCATTTTTGGCGCTTCGGGGACAGGGGGGGAGGCCAGAGTATACATGTCCATGAGGGTACACTCTTCCCTGCCTGTAATATACGCACTAACCAGACGGACGTCAACGCCTATTTGTTTACCTGTATTGGAGTTAGATGAACAGATGCGCTTCGGGATGGAGACTGTTCAAGGCCGCGCCACCTGCCGCAATGACATACGACGGCATAAGACATGCGATCTTATGCGTCTATAGCACCGATTATCTGTAACCGATCACTCCAGCAGGCCCAGCCCCGCCGCCTTCTTCACCGCCTCGGCGCGGGTTCTGCAATCAAGACGGTCAAAGGTATTGGCCACGTGCATATCAACCGTGCGCGGACTGAGATAAATCGTCTCGGCGATTTCTTTATTGGTCAGGCCATTGGCCAGATGAGCCGGCACTTCCATCTGACGGCGCGTCAGGCCGGCCCGGTCACGGCGCGAGGCATGATCCGGATCACACGGGCTTCGCCGACCGTTTCCCCGTTTGATTCCATAAACTCCTGAATAGCCGTAGTCAGCGGACGGGCGGCGTCGCTGAGACCATCGAGCCTGAGAATGATGGTATCGCGGATGCTTGGGGGAATCGGGACATCGGAACCCGCGATAAGCGCCATACCGGATTCGTGTGACTGAATCAGACGATTATCCGGCATTGTCCGCACCAGCTCTTCTATATACAGCGGTACCCCCTGGGTATGCCGATATATCATGTCCACAAGATCATCCGAGGGAGATTCCGGCAGCATCTGTATGAGCAGGTGTCGAACCTCATCCCGGTCCAGGGCGTTGATCATCTGCTGATCCAATTCGGTATTTGATTTCCCGAACGGGTGATATCGATCTGTCTGATAATATCAGTCACGAGCGTATCGCGGCCGATACAATTCGTTTTCAGCGGTGATAGTGCCATTTGAATATGTCCCGGTAAGTGCCCGACAGCGGAGTCTTGCCGCCTGTAAACAATACGGACGTATGGCACGAAAAGTTCGTAATATGGCTCAAATTTATCGGGGATAGCGCTTCAAGTCAGCTCGTTTTCGGTGTCTTGCGGAGTCTTCTTTTTTTGGCGTGAATCAGCGGCAACAACAGGGCTTTGACCAAACGGTTCTGCCAGAGAAAGACAATCAGCTTGTAGCGCCATCCGGGAATCGATATCGGTTTGCCCTTGGCGGCGTCTTTCAACGATGTCTCGACGACAAAATCGGCTGACATCCACATCCGTTTGGGAATGCCGTCTTTGTCGAAGCCCTTGATTGTTTCGGTGGCATGGAATCCCGTATGGGTGAAGCCGGGACAGAGTGCCTGCACAGTGATACCATGATGCCGGACTTCTTCATGAACGGCCCGTGAAAAGGTATTGAGAAAGGCCTTGGTGGCGCAGTAGTTGACACTTTCCGGGGCGGAGAAGAACGCCGCCACCGAGGAAACATTGATGATTGTCCCGCGGCGATTTTCGATCATGGCCGGGAGAACTGCGCGGGTGAGTTTGACTGTGGCCATAACATGTACTGTGATCATATCGATCTGGCCCTGGTACTCGGCCTCGACCAGGGTACCCATCGTGCCGAAACCGGCGTTGTTGACCAGGATGGCGATATCTTTTTGGGATTGCAGGTGTTCGAAAACAGCATCGGTATCGCGTTCGCAGGCCAGATCGGCCTGAAGAATTTCGACTACGACAGAGTACGTCCGGCGGATTTCGGCGGCGATAGTATCGAGACGGTCCTTCCGGCGGGCAATAAGAATCAGGTTATGGCCCCGTGCGGCCAGTTTTTCGGCGAAGACTTTGCCGATGCCGCTGGAGGCTCCGGTAATAGCGGCGGCTGTGTCGGCCATTGGCAACCCGCTCTTGCTAAATAGTTGTGGTTATGGTACTTCCTGTAATAGACTAATATACGACAGTCAAAAGAAAACCGCAAGGGAGGGGAACTATTTGGGGGAAATCATGTTTTTATTTATGAAGTGGTTTGAATAGGTTAGTAAAGTACACGCATTGTGTGTCATACGCAAAAGGAGGCGGTTTGCCCGGGGGCTGCAAATCGCCTTTTATTATTCTGGTAATCATCTTCCGCTTTTCTATCAATTAAACACCCCGGCCAAAGTTACCGTTTGAGCAGGGCGAAGGCGATATCGCGGCCGCGTTTCTGAACGATAGCCAGATGAATCCACAGCATCGTCATCGGTTCCAGATAGCGTGACATGGCAATATCGCCGCAGACAATCGCCTCAAAACCGAGTTCTTCCGTCAAATCACAGACTGTTTTCAAAGCGTCGGCATCGTTGCCGCAGATAAACATGGCCGGCTTCCCGGAGCCATAGTCGGCATTGGCCATATTTTCCCAGCCGGTGGTGTTGAACGCCTTGACGACTTTAGCACCATCGGCCCATGTGGCGACCATCTCACCGCCGGAGGTATTGCCACTATGGGTCAGGGTCAGATCCGGTGCAATCGGGTTGGTGGCGTCGATCAGGATTTTGCCATCGAGGCCATTGAGGTCCTTGAGGATATCCTCGGTGACATTCCAGGGCGTGGCCAGGCAGAGGATATCGCTGCCGTCGACCGCGACCTGATTGGCTGCGGCCGAGGCATTGCTGCCGGCTTTTTCGAGATATCCCTTGATTTTGCTGCTCAATGGGTTGCGGGTGCCCATGATGACTTTATGTCCGCCGCGCGCCCAGCGGATGCCGAGGGCCGAGCCAACGTCGCCGGTTCCGATAATTCCTATATTCATATTCTTCTCCTGTTTTTCGATTTAGTTGTGGTGTTGTACAGGATGTTACGG
>CAZGLR010000142.1:0-7478 GCA_964526635.1 uncultured Ignavibacteriales bacterium
GGGCGGGATTTCAACTCCGGATGGAATTGCACCGCCACAAACCAGGGATGATCCGGAACTTCGATTATTTCAATCAGCTTGCCATCGGGCGAGGCTCCGACCAACTTGAGGCCGGCATCGGTGAACATATCGCGGTATTCATTGTTGAATTCATACCGGTGCCGATGCCGTTCTGATATTTCGGTCAAGCCATAGGCCTCGTGCGTCAGGCTGCCTTCTTCAACAATGGCCGGATACGCGCCCAGGCGCATCGTGCCGCCAAGCTGGGTGATATTCTCCTGGTCGGCCATAAGGTGTATTACCGGGTGCTTGAGATCGCGATAGAATTCATAAGAATGGGCATCTTCGAGTCCGCAGACATTCCGCGCGAATTCAATCGTGGCGCAGTGCATACCGAGGCAGATACCAAGAAATGGTATCCGGTTTTCGCGGACAAAGCGGATCGATTCGATTTTTCCCTCAACACCACGTTCTCCAAAACCGCCGGGAATCAAAAGGCCATCGACATCGCTCATGAATTTGGCCGCACCACCGTGCTTGATATCTTCCGATGACACCCAGACCAGGTCGACACGGGACAAATTGGCGGCGCCGGCATGGGCAAATGCCTCGATGATTGATTTGTATGCATCCTTGAGATACACATACTTGCCGCAAATTGCGATCTTGATGCGATTCGAGGGATTCTTGATTGTCGATACCAGATTTTCCCATTCGGATAAATCCGGTTCCGGAGTATCGAGAGCAAGATGTTTGACGACGAGTTCCGAGAAATTCTGGGCTTCCATCCGCAGCGGCACTTCATAGATAGTCGGCACGTCGATAGCCTCGATGACATTGGTCACCGGGACCGAGCAAAACAGCCCGATTTTTTTACGGATATCGGCATCGAGGGTTTTTGACGTCCGGCAGATCAGCATATGGGGTTGTATACCAATTTCACGCAGCGCTTTCACCGAATGCTGCGTGGGTTTGGTCTTGAGTTCTCCGGCGGTTTCGACATACGGCACCATCGTCAGGTGAATATACATGACATCATGATCACCGCCCTCGAGCCCCATCTGGCGGATAGCTTCCATAAACGGCAACGACTCGATGTCACCGACTGTCCCGCCGATTTCGGCGATAATCACATCGACATGGCCGTTCATTTTGGCCAGACGGCGCACTTTCTTCTTAATCTCTTCGGTGACATGCGGGATAACCTGGACAGTTGACCCGAGATAATCGCCGCGCCGTTCGCGGGCGATGACATCCTGATATACCTGCCCCGAGGTAACATTGTTATCGCTGGTCATCGACTGGTTGATGAACCGCTCATAATGCCCCAGATCAAGATCGGTTTCGGAACCATCGTCGAGGACAAATACTTCACCATGCTGAAAGGGGTTCATCGTCCCCGGATCCACATTCAGATAGGGATCCAGCTTGAGGATGTTCACCGACAATCCGCGCATCTTGAGCAGCATGCCCAGTGAGGCCGACGTGATCCCCTTGCCCAAAGCCGAAACCACCCCGCCGGTGATAAAGACATATTTTGTTACCTTGTTACCCACGGTACACCCCGCTTTGTTTTTTCCGTCCTTTTATATTACGTAATGCATCTTTACTGTCAACTGATATGATTGCCGCCCGGGTCAGAAATATCGACATCGGAAGACCATGCTCCAACAGCCGTAGTTGTTCCAGCGACTCGGCTTTCTCGGCCGGTGTCGGCGGCAGAGAGGCATATTCAAACAACAGCTTCCGTCGAAAAAAGTAGATGCCGATATGTTCGAGATATGGATACCTATCAATCGCCTTTCCCGCACCCCCTCGAATACAGGGGATAGGATAACGGCTGAACCAGACCGCTCGATTGTCCATACCGCGTATGACCTTGACGACATTATCGTTTGCAAGCGTCTTCTTCCAGCTGTTGCCGTCGATTTTCCGCCCCAGGGTGGCGCAGCCGATTGTCGAATCGGTCTCCATCTCCTGTAGTACCCGATCAAGCACCGAACCGGTCAGGCCGTAGTTATCCGCCTGGATGTTGATGATAACATCGGCATCGTAGGTAGTCATCGCTTCAGCAACCCGCTCAGTGCCGTTGCGCGGTCGCGTCGAGGTCATAATGACCGGCGCCCCGAAATCAGTCGCGGCTCGTCCGATTTCATCGGAATCGGTCGCAATAAACACCCGCGAGATCATTTTGGCCGATTTCGCACCGCGCCATATGTGATGCAGCAATGAGCGGCCGTCGGACGGCATTGCCTGCAGCACCTTGCGCGGGAACCGTGAACTATGAAGCCGGGCGGGTATGACAGCGACGATTTTGGTCATTTCTTGACCACTCTGGGTACTTTGAAATAATCCCCGTCTGTTTCCGGTGCGTTGTGCAAAGCGGCCGCAACCGGCAGCGATAGTCCCACTGCATCCGCTCGCAAATCCATGCGGCCTGTGGCCGGGCGGGGAAATTCTGCCACACCGCCCGTATCCGCCTCAGCCAGTTGATCGAAAAATTCCACGATTTGAGTCAATTCGGCAGCGATACTTCCGAGTGAGTCGGGATCGATTTCAAGACGGGCAAGCGCTGCTATGCGACGAACGTCGTGTGCGTGTATTGGCATAAGTGAGGTTATGAAAAACACCAAATGGAGTCAAGAAAAAAGCGGAATCGAAGATTCTCTTCAGTGATATTCATGGATTAGCTGGTCAAAATTTTCAAGATGAAACTCCTGCTGGAGCTGAGGTCTGTTTTGCTGTCGCCTTGTCGCCGGCCTCAATTGTTTTACCACAAAGTATTAACTAATAACATTTTACATGCTTATTCGAGATCTGTTCGCATTCCGGAAGAGTTACGTATTCCAACCGTTAAATCGACAATCAGTATAGCATTACCGGTTAAGTGTCGAGCCGAAAAACCGATACCTTGAGTATGTTGCAGAATGAAACAGCGGTCTTATCCGGCGAGAATAGTGCCGGATCAGATAAAAAAATATCTGGCGGTGAAGTTGAGTTATCACTGGTAGCCGGCGGTCAACAGCCGTTGTTTGATATCGCCCGCGGACTGACCCATAAGCTGCGCAATCCGTTGTCAGTAATAATGACAGCAGGCAGTCAGATGGTTGAGGACGATGACGAGCGGCTGAGCCCTGAGGATCGTTCAATGATTAACCTGATCCTTCAGGCGGCTGACCGGCTGGAGGCGATTCTCAGCAGATTCGCTATCTATGCCTGCCCCGAGGAACCATCCCCGATTGAGACATGTTTGAATGAGATTTGCCGGCAGGCAATAAGTGAGCAGCAGGCTGCCACGAGGGAGCGGCAGGTGACCATTACGCTCGACGATACGACCGAGAGTGCTCTGGTCAATTGCGATCCCTTGCAAGTACGGGCGATGCTCGGTTTTATTCTTGAAAATGCTGTCTTTTATTCTGCCGATGGTGCGACTGTCACAGTCTCTACTGGCAATACGGCCGATGGCTGCCGGGTAGCTATCAGTGATTCCGGGTGCGGAATCGACTATCAGATTCTTCCGCATATCGGTTTGCCGTTTGTCAGTGCCCGATCCGGTACTGCCGGTATGGGACTGGCTATTGCAGCCGGTTTGGCTTTTCGTAATAATGCCCGTATCGCCGTGGCGACCGGCCAGTCCGGCGGCACCATGGTCACAGTCACATTCCTCTCCACAGTTCAATCCGAAGGAAAAGAAATCAATGGCTCGAATTCTGATCGCTGAAGATGACATCGACCTCTGTACTGCTTTGGAACGCCTTTTTGACCGACATGGGTATACTGTCACCACCGCCAATGAAATTCAAACTGTCAATGCCTATTTGGAGACAGAAATTTATGATCTGGTGCTGACCGATCTACGACTGGGTCGCGCCTCCGGCCTTGATGTACTCAGAAAAAGCAAGAATCTGCACCCGGAAACCGAAGTGATAATAATGACTGCGTTCGGGACTGTGGCCAGTGCGGTTGAGGCGATCCAGAATGGCGCCTTTGATTTTATCACCAAACCGTTCAAGAACGAAGAACTGCTTTTCAAGGTCAATAAGGCCCTGGAACAAATAGATTTGCGCAATGAGGTCCGTTTTCTGCGCCAGGAGATAGCCGGACGATTCGGCTTCGATAACATCATCGGCGCTTCAAAATCCATGGCTGATCTCAAGCAGATTATCAGTCGCATCGCCGGAACCGATATCACCGTTCTCATTACCGGAGAATCGGGCACGGGCAAGGAATTATTTGCGAAAGTCACGCATCATCATTCCACGCGCCGCAATAAACCGTTTGTACCGATCAACTGTTCGGCCATACCCGAAGAGTTACTTGAATCAGAACTGTTCGGCCATGTCAAGGGCGCTTTCACATCGGCAGTCGTCAACAAGCGTGGACTTTTTGCCGACGCCGATAAAGGCACGATTTTCCTCGATGAAATCGGGGAGTTGCCATTCCCGCTCCAGGCTAAATTACTACGGGTCCTGCAGGAACGCGAAATACGACCGGTCGGCGGTAATGCCACCCAATTGATCGATGTCAGGGTCATTGCCGCAACCAACGCCAATTTGTTTCAGCGGGTTCAGGCCGGGACATTCAGGGAAGACCTGTATTACCGCCTGAATGTCATGCCTATCCACATCCCGCCGCTGCGCGACCGAAATGAAGATATCCCGGCCCTTACCAGTCATATTTTGCAAAAAATCTCATCCGAGTATGATCGTGGTGATATCACTGTCTCGGCCGATGCGCTGGAACTGCTATTGAACCATGACTGGCCCGGCAATGTCCGCGAACTGGAAAACACCCTGCGCCGGGCGACCGCATTGTGCGGCGGGACGATCATCAAATATGAAGACATTTTCTTTGTGTCGCCGCATACGGGACAATCGGCGGCCGAAACTAAAGCAATGATCCGGGGACGCTCGCTGGAAGAGAATCAAAAACTGCAAATTCTCCGTTCACTGGAGGAGAATAGCTGGAATTATTCTCTGACCGCTTCGCAGCTCGGGATCGGGCGGACAACCCTCTGGCGCAAAGTCCGCAAATATGATCTGCGCCAGTATGAGCACGCCAGAAACAAAAGTGGGGTAACTGTATGATTCACGACCGATTCAGCGATTTCGAGGGAATCGATGATTTCCTGGCAGGATCCGCAACACCGGATCTGCGACCGGTCAATGCATCTTTGGTCAATGATCCGGAAGTCGGCGACCATTTCCGCCGAACTGTATCAAAACTGGGCCGCTTGTTTCCCATCGATGTGGCCTCGTTGATCTTTTGGGATGAAGAAAACAAACTGCTGCGGGCCGTGTATCGCTATGAAAACGGCAGCCTGGCCAAAGGCCTGGTTTTGGCTTTTCCCCCCGACAATTCACTGTTGTTCCAGACCCTACAGCAGGGTTTCCCGGTAGCTGATAACTACCCTGATTTGTTGACCACGCATGTTATCGAGAAAAAACTGCTGGTCAGCCCGATTACCAAATCGGTTTTGATCATTCCGCTTCGTGATGCCGGCCGGAAAATCGGTTTGATGACTCTGTCGTCACAGCAGGAGACTGCTTTCGGGATGTATCTTGATGGCATCGGCCAGGGAATTATCGACGCCTTTATCGGAAACCTGGTTGCTCTGGTCTGCTGTGATATTGAAGTATAGAACACACTGACACAGACATCTGCCGAACCGGCATCGGCAGTGTTACCTGGTCAGCCCCCTCAGGCGCCGCTTGATAGCGCGCGTATCCCTCAAATGATCCTGGTATGATACATTGAACACATGCCGCCCGCTGCCGTCGGCAACAAAGAACAGATAATCCGATTGTGCCGGATATAAGCTCGCCATGATCGCATCCATCCCCGGCGAACAGATCGGCGTCGGCGGCAGCCCGGCGTGCAAATAGGTATTATAGGTTGATGGAAACTTATAGTCGCTGATCAAAAGATCTCGATCCAGCCTGCCCATACCATAGATGACAGTCGGATCGGCCTGCAATTTCATGCCGATTTCGAGGCGGTTGCGATACACCGAAGCGATCAGGGAGAATTCATCGCGGAAATGACCTTCGGCTTCGACAATAGATGCCATTGTCAGAAGATCATCGATACTGTACCCCATACTGTCGGCACGCCGGAGGATGGCTGTATCAAGTCGCCGGTATAACTCGCTGACCATGGTTGCAATCGCTTCCCGCGCCGAAATCCCCCACTGAAAATTATAGGTTTCGGGAAAAAGATACCCTTCAGCAAAGCCGGCATCGATACCCAGCGAGAGTAAAAACAACGAATCCCGGACCAGGCTGTCGAAGACCGGGCGGCTGGTCCCGCATTTCTGGTCAAGCAGTTCGCTGATTTCAGTCAGTGTGTATCCCTCGGGTACGGTTACCTTCAGCCGCGCGATTTTTCCCAGTTTCAGCCGTTGCATCACTGTATAATGCGAGGTTTTCCGGCCGAAATCGTATCGTCCCGGGATAATTTTACGATCGATTCCGAGGATGATTGCCGCCTTTGAGAATATCCAGGGCTGGGAGATGACTTCACGATCTTTGAGTTTGACAATCACTTTGGCGAAACTGTCACCGGGTTCGACATAAATCGATGCCGGATAAATATTCCGGGGGACAAACAGCCACCAGCCCCAGATGACCAAAATGACAGTAATGCCTCCGGCGAACATGAAAAATAACAACTTAGCGCGAGTGGCCACTCGTTCCTGCCTTTTCGATAATGCGAAGGACTGCCGCCAGCGGCCAGAATAAGATGAGAATCGCCGACCAGAAGAAATAATGCAGACGGGCCCGCCAGGTCGGACGGTAGCGCCAGCTCAGCCGCGCCGGTGAATCAGTGGGTGGTGGTGCGGAAGTCGCCATAACGTATTAATCCTGTTGTTGAGCGCGACGATCGAGAAAAGACTGCAGGAGAATCGCCGCTGCGATGCGGTCGATTTTCGGCTTGTTGCCTTTTATCTTTTTGCCGTGCGCGTGAAGGACAGCTTCGGCCTGCACCGAGGTGAGCCGCTCATCCTCAAAATATACATCAACCTCGCAGCGGCCCTTAAGCTGATCGATCAGTTGATCAACGTAATCCGATAATTCCGATCGCTCTCCCGACATATGCAGGGGACGGCCGACCACGATTCCCGCGACATCATACGCCGCTATCAGTTCGATCATTTGCTCGACTGCATCGTTGTCGCCTGCAACCAGCAGCGTATCCAGGGGACGGGCAATCATCCCGCTGGGATCGGACACAGCGACTCCAATACGACGCTTTCCAATATCAAGAGCCAGAAATCGTGAATCAGTCATACGAGAAACTACACACCCCGGCCGGAGAGGTCAATACAATGTTGTTCCGCTTGATTATTAATCCAAGACTGGCGTCGTGGGCGACATTTTCTAACCGTACGACGGGCGAGGGGATCCTCGCCCCTACGGAAATGCCGGCTTTTTATTCTAAATCAACCAGAATCGTAGGGGCCGGGATCACCCGGCCCG
>CAZGLR010000143.1:0-7433 GCA_964526635.1 uncultured Ignavibacteriales bacterium
CAAAAGACAATCCCCGCCAGTGAAACGCCCGCCCGGCCGGCTTGATTTCAACGAATTCGTGCATGTCGTGATCGGCGATCCATTGATCCACCTGCGAGAGGCCATCGCGAACGACTTTCGGCAAAGCCAATTTGGTTTCACCGGTCTCAGTATCATAATACTGGGCACCATGGCATCCCCAAATTTCAGGGGTATGCACCAGCCCCAGAAGCTGTGCGACAGACTCGACGGCCCGGCCTGACACGATTACCAGCCGCGTATGATTTTCACGCTGAATGCTGTCAAGCAGTTCACGTACCTGGGGATAGGGGTAAGCATGATCCCTGTGGGTGGTAAACGGCGCCAGGGTGCCGTCGTAATCAAGGAGCAGATACGCCCGGGCAGATTTCGCCAGATGGAAGAAAAAATCATCGAGCGAAACCTCAGATTTGAGTAGCCGCATGGATAGTAATCTAATGCGCCATCAGGTGATTGGCAAGTCCTCGGCGGAGCCCCAGCATAAGGGTCAGATATTCCCGGAGCTGACGATTACACAGGTAATTCTCAAGCACGAATTCCCGGGCAACTTCACCCATGTATTTCATGATTTCGGGGGCGCCAAGGAGTTTGCGGATGCGAAGCGCGGCACCCTCCGGCGAATCGACCAGAAAGCCCGTATTATGGTTATGCACCTGAAGCCTGATGCCGCCGGTATTGCCGCCGATAACCGGCTTGCCTTTCCACAATCCCTCGGTTACCGTCAGCCCGAATCCTTCCTGTGTCGATTTCTGAATGATAATATCCGACGCCCGCTGCAGGGCATTGATTGTCCGGTGCGAATCGGGCGGCAACATCAGGATATGGATGGCCGGATTTCCGCTGGCGGCGGCATGAACCTCTTCGAGTACAGCGGCCCCCTCGGGATCATCGGTTGCGCCGCCCCCGGCCAGCACAAGTTGCGCATTGAAGCTGCCATTGAGAAGCGCAAAGGCCTGAATGACTCCGATCGGATCTTTGAACCGATCGAAACGAGAAACCTGCGTGAGTATCGGTGCTTTTTTGTCAATCCCGAAACGATTTAGGGTCGCATTAATTTCATGGTCAGGAAGATCGATATTTTTCTCCGACAGGGGATCTATGCTGGGGGCGATAATAAACTGCGGATGCGATAACTGGCGCGCGAAATCAGCCATGGAAAAGATAGAGGCATCGAAGTCTTTCACTTTTGATCTGATATAATTCCAGACCTTCCGATTCGGTTTACTGACATCGATATGGCAGCGCCATATCCATTTTCCCTTGCGATTCGGGCACAAATCAAGAAGCATAGCCGGTTGGGGATCATGGATCACCACAAAATCGGCCTCTTCCAGCAGGGGGCGCAGACGATCGGCATTGGCCGCGACCGTTTCCTCATAGGCTTTAATCATGGCCGGAGTCAGGATAACCTGATTTCCCTGAAGGCCATTGTGAAAGCTCTTAGTCGTGTGATAAAAGGCCGGATTGCCCTCGAGAACCTCCCAGTGAGTATTGATCCCGAGATCCTGCATCATCGGCACCATCCAGGCCAGAATTTCGGCGACGCCGCCGCCCTCGCGGGTGGAATTCACGTGCACGACCGTGGCGCCCTGAAGTTCCCGGGTAATCTGCTTGAGGCGGGCGATGGCAATCGAACCAATAACCGGCTCATAACTGGCCAGGATGCTATTCATGATGCCACCTCCCGCATGGTTACAGCAACACGGTCTTTTAAGATCGAACGAAGCTCGGACAGCGACAGAAAATAAAAATCGATATGGCGCAGGGCATCGATTAACGGCTGTGCTTCTTCTCCGAAATTGGCCAGCCAGGCGGTAAAGTCATCGACACCGTCTTCAGTACGGCGTCGCGCTTCTACAAAATGATAATACACCGATCCCAGCGACATATTGGGTAACTGCGTGGCCAGATCAGATGGTTTCTCGAGTATGATGCCGGTATCAAAGATGGTCGTCACTGCCTGCAGGAACTGGAAATCATACCCATGCGGTGCGGTTGGAATATAATTCAGTTCCGACAGGCGTTCGGCAATAATATCCAGAACGGTCGTGCGAAGCTCATCAAATGACGAATAGTTATAGGGGTTAATTATCGCCAGCCGTTCCGCCAGCACCCGATCACGCAGCTGCCGTCCCGCCCACAATGCGAAATCGTTAGGAAATTCCGGGTCGTCGAATGTCGGCCGGATGACTGTCTCACAAAAATGATGAAAAAGACATTCATCGGGACATACCGAGAGCCGTTCCTCGAGTTCTCGCAGATTGACCGCCGTGCGCAGGCCGGCCATCCGTGTTACCAGCGTGCAGTCTTTGACTTGAAAATCCATATACATATCTTCGGAGCACCATCGTTTTAATTTAGCCGCATTACGGCACAGTCCGTTTGGAAATCATACGAAATCAACAGCGCATTTGATAAATTCCTGGAGAAATCACGGAAAAATTTTAGTCTCCACATTCGCCTCGTATCATGTAGTATAGTCGAAACAAAAACAAAAGGATCCTCACATGAATTTCGAACAGACCCTTGAACAATGGCTCGATAGGGCCGGTGATTGGGCGATTACAACCGGTCTTCACATCCTGGTTATTCTTATCGTTATGGTTATCGCCTTGATTATCGCACGAGTATTCTCGACCAAGATATTTGCGCCGTTTAAATCATCCGCGGCAGATAAGCTGGAAATGCAAAAACGGTACACGACTTTGAGCTCACTTGTGCGCTATGTCCTTAGTGTCGTCATCTTCGTGATCTCGACCATCATGATTCTCGGTGAACTCGGCATCGAGATCGGACCGATCCTCGCGGCGGCCGGGGTGGTCGGTCTGGCCGTTGGTTTCGGCGCGCAGAATATCGTCCAGGACGTCTTCAGCGGTTTTTTCATCATTCTCGAAGATCAGATTCGCGTCGATGATGTCGTCCAGATCGCCGGCAAGGGCGGACTGGTCGAAAAGGTCAACCTCCGCATGATTATCCTGCGCGACCTGGCCGGAAATGTGCATTTTATCCGCAACGGCAAAATCGATATCGTCACCAACATGACCAAGGAATACAGCCGGTACGTGTTCGATATAGGTGTGGCGTATCGCGAAAACGTCGATGAAGTCATTGCCGTCATTAAGGAAGTCGATGCCGAATTGCGTACAGATTCTGAGTACGGCCCCGATATTCTCGAGGAAATCGAAATTCTCGGCCTCGATAAATTCGATAACTCTGCGGTGGTTATCAAGGCCCGAACCAAGACCAAACCGATCAAGCAATGGCGCGTGGCGCGCGAATTCAATCGCCGCCTCAAAATCGCCTTTGATGCCCGCGATATCGAGATTCCATTCCCGCATATGACGGTGTATATGGGTCAGGATAAAAATGGTCAGGCGCCGCCGCTGCGTGTCGCGATACCGTCGGCCGAACAACCCGAAGATCCCAGGGGAGGCGGGCAGAATGCTGCATCTTGATAATTTTGTGACTGTCATAACCGGCGCATCCCGCGGTATCGGCCGCGGGATCGCGCTGTTGTTTGCCGAAGCCGGCAGCGACGTGATTATTAATTACCGGGCCGATCGCGATGCCGCCGAAAAAACCAGTGTTGAATGCGAGGCCTATGGCGTACGCGCGGTTTGCCATGCCGCCGATATGGCGAATAAGGCCGCGGTTGATACGATGATCTCATCAGTTATCGATGAATTCGGCCGTATCGACTGCCTGATTACCAATGCGGGTATCTGGGAACACAATCCTATCGATCGGACTACCGATGATCGCATACGGCGTACCCTGAATATCAACCTGATGGGTACGTATTATCCGATCATGGCGGTTGTACCGCATATGAAAGCTCGCCGGTCCGGAGCGATTATCACGATCTCGTCCACCGCCGGACAGCGGGGAGAGTCTGAATATTCGCCATATGCCGCCTCCAAAAGCGCTGTGATCGGCATCACGAAATCGCTGGCTGTCGAACTGGCGCCACACAATATCCGGGTCAACTGTGTCGCGCCCGGCTGGGTGGAATCAGATATGACCCTCCCCACCCTCGAAAGTGATAAACGCGACTGGGTGCTTTCGGCCATACCGCTGGGGCGTGTCGGACAACCCCGTGAAATCGCCGGACCTTGCCTGTTTCTGGCCTCCGACCTGGCCGGGTTTATGACCGGCGAAGTGATTAATGTCAACGGCGGCGCGGTGCTGTGCGGATAAACGCGGCCACGGGCTTATCCTTTTTATTGTATAAAAGCAGGGGAGACGCGCATGAGTTTTATCTTGATTACATTACCTTATAGTCTTTGTAATAGACGGTGATTATGTCTGATTTT
This sequence comes from uncultured Ignavibacteriales bacterium, assembly GCA_964526635.1. Taxonomy (GTDB): domain Bacteria; phylum Zixibacteria; class MSB-5A5; order GN15; family JAAZOE01; genus CAZGLR01. Next base: position 4,332 of record CAZGLR010000143.1, read on the forward strand.
GCCAACATTATCGGCCTGATCGGCGTGGCCCTGATTATGGTCACCTACTTCTTGCTACAGGTCGAAAAAATCAGTGCCCGGGGCCTGGGTTATTCTATTTTGAATCTGGTCGGCGCAGTGTTGATTATGGTCTCGCTGTTTTACTACTGGAACCTGTCGGCGTTTATCATTGAAATATGCTGGATACTGATCAGTTTCTATGGCATCATCCGCTATTTTACTCGCAGGCACTCTTCAAAAATTAGGCCGCAATGATGGTCTATTACCAAATACAGGATAAATATAAAAAAAAACGCCCCGTGGCCATCTGACAAACGGGGCGTTGATGCGAACATACTAAATCTAACTGACTACTGGCATGCCGCACATGGTTCCGCGCCACCCTTAAAAATGAAATTCACCAGGTAAACCGCGTCGCCGATCGTGACGTCGCCATCACACGACGCATCGGCGGCTTCCAGGGGATCCGGCGCCGGACCACCCTTGAAGATATAATTAACGATCCATATGGCGTCGCCAACATTCACTATCTCATCGGCTGAGGCATCGCCACAGACAAAGGTCACGTTCGTCTCACCGGGAGTCGCCATTTCAAACTCTACCCAGGGATGTTCATCTACCGGCGAACGCCCGGCCGAGACATCCGGATCCAGATCGGAATACGTAGCCGTGTCAATGACGCAATTACCCGAAGCATCACCGGAGAACAACCCGATCGTCTGGCCGCCGTCGCTGAGCATGAAGTTCGTGTGATAGTCGCTGTCTTCAATACGGCCATCGGCCCAGAACAGGACAAAATCGCCCGGCGCAACCGTAATCCCCGAGGGAATCAACCAGCGGGTGGGATTGACCATTGTGTTAGTCAAATACATGCCACTTAAATCGACTTCAGTTGTACCGAGGTTTTTCAATTCTATCCAGTCGGGAAAGAGACCCGGCTGATCGGGATTCTCGATCGTCGATACATTGTTGGCCATGACTTCATTGATAACCACTTGCGGCAGTTCAGTACCGACCGTGTAATGGAATAATATCTCCGGCGTCTGGGGTGGATCAAAGGCCTCCGCTTCTCCGGGTACATCGGCATCGAGATGATATCTTACAAATGTCCCGGCCGGCTGCGGCGGGATGATACCGCTGAAGGCATACCCGCCATCAGTAGTGACACTATCAAAAGCCATCGCGACAGTCACCTCACCATTTCCGGCATCATACACGATATCGACATTGTTTGGCTGAGCACCGGCAAAGATTTCGGTCGAAACAGCCACATCGGCAATCGGACATGGTTTCGGGGGCCAGTGACCGGTTCCGCTAAACGCCACCGGATATCCTTCGAGATACGTGCCAGGGGTCAGATCACGGCCCAGCAAGCCAGGGTGATCTGCACGGTACCGGGTTGTGCGAAAAACCATATTGGCCGATGGAACAATCGCCTCCCCCTGATCCAATACAACATCGCCCATCGAGGGATTAATATAATCCCACACAATATCACTATCCTCTGTCACTTCAAATAGATGCCCCGGTCGACCCTCGCAAATAATAGTATTGCCATTGGGCAGCCGTTGTGCGCCGGAAATGATATTTGAGTACAAATCCTCCGGCGGGTCAGTCGTATACTCCCAGGCCGGTGCGGCGGGACCATGGGGCGTCCCCGGCAATGGCTGGATGTAGCCGCCTTCGGCATTGACGGTTGTTTCGATTTCGATGATACGCGAATAGACTCCCTCCGGCCGGCTTCGGCCGTTATCAAATACCATCAGGCGGCCCTCACCGCGTAAGCCGGGTGCAATCCAGTGCGCATCATGCTGCCCGAACAGCTGACGGTCCGCCTCAGTTCCGGCATCATAGGCCTCCGGATTCCCCCAGCGATAGATAAGATCACCGCCCATATTGATATTGCCACCCGTATGTCCGGCAGCCTCCTCGGTGGTTGTCGAATGATCGATAACCCATATCTCATTGAAGAAGTTGCAGGAAATAACAATCTGATCCAGCTCCGGATTGTAGGCCAGCGAGTTGGCATGCTGCCAGTCGTTGATCGGAATCGGGGCATAGTTCAGATCAATCAGTTCGGGATGATCCGCAACCACACCAAAATTTGGCTTCAAACTGTCGTAATCCTGGATGATATGATCCAGTACATGCCACTCCCAGACAATCTCACCACTGGTCGGCCCGGTCGGTTTGACCTCGATGACATGCTCCGGCCAAAGCATTGAATCAACCAAAGTCGCCGGATTTCGCCCCAGGGCAATCGCGCTGTCGACTGAAATGAACTCCCAGGCAAGAATCAAAACATTGCCATTGGCCAATGGCTCAATATCATGATGATACTGATATGTTTCACTCTGATATGTATAATCCCAGAGCAAAGTACCATCCCAGGCAATGCGCTGCACTCCGGCACTGTCGCCTGCGGCATTGGGGTTTTTGTTGCGCAGGATGGATCCATCATCAAGTAAATACTGAAACGTCCCGGCGCTGTTTTCCTGATACCAGCTGTGACAGACACGTCCATACATATCGATCAGATATACCTGATCAGTGCGAAGAGTCGTGAAAAGTGTATAACCCTCGAACGCAGCAGTATCAAGGGCAAAGACTCCGACCGTTTGTTGAGCCGAGACAACTCCCGAAATGACCAAAGTGAAAAGCAAAAATGGCAAAAAGATAACCCACGCCGACGTTCTATTTTTGAACATAGCAATTCTTCCCTTTATACGCTGACAATAGCGATTATGTGTCTCTCGGCAGTGAGAGGAGTGAGGGGTGAGGATATTGGTGTTTGTTATACTACGCAGACGGGGGTGGTTTTGTTGTGAAGTTTCTCCCGCAGCAGCTCAGGTACAGTATAGGGCATAATCGAAATTCGTCAAGGATGAATCACCCCCGGACTCAAGATATTTATGTACAAACAACTCCGTATTTGATCCCTGATTTCCCAATTGAGTCTGGGTTCTGGGATCAAGATGGGTTGTTTTCGGGTGTACAGAAAGGATTTGACGGACTTTTTGTCATCGTATGTGGGAGAACCCAATGGATGAAGGATGCACGGACGCTCTCAGGCTCAGTTTTGACAGCAGATTGAAACTCGAA
>CAZGLR010000144.1:0-4107 GCA_964526635.1 uncultured Ignavibacteriales bacterium
TGATATCGTGGCGTTTACGTCAAATCCTGAAGTATTTGTCACGCGGGCCCTGGCTCCGGCCAAGGTAGTGACGATCGACGTCTTCAGTAATGACAGGGCCATGACTGTGGCCGTTGAGGATGATAAGCTCTCGCTGGCCATCGGCAAAAACGGTCAAAATGCCCGTCTGGCCTCGCGGCTCACCGGCTGGAAAATCAATATCATGTCGGAAACCGATTATAGTGTCATGAAACGGCATGAGGCCGAACTGATGGTGCCGATTGGAAAACTGAGCGGGATCGGCGATGTTCTTGAAGAGCGGCTGGTGGAAGCGGATATAACGACCGTGCAGGATCTCGCAACGGCTGATATGGATGACCTTCTGGAAATAGAGGGAATCGGCGAAAAAACCGCCGAACGCCTGATGGAAAAAGCACACGAATTCGTACAGGAGCTTGAAGAAAAACGGCGCCTTGAAGAAGCTGAGGCTGCCGCAGCCGAGGAAGAAGAAGACGCAGTAGAAGATGAAGACGAAGATTCTGCTGCTGAATCTGACAGCGAAGAAACTGCCAAACAGGAGTCCGAATCAGATAAAAGAAGAGGTTCCGAGTTGTTCGAGGAAGCAGCGGAAGAAGAAGAAGAAGAAGAAGAAGAAGACGACGAAGGTAATATCGCTGCTGAAGATGATCAGAGCGAAGCCGATGAGACGGAAGACGCAGAAGACGAAGTCAAGCGGGAAACAGAAAATCAATAACGTGCGAATGTGTCAGGGAAGATCAGTCGCAGCGATGGCGCAACGCGAGAAGTTGATAGCGGAGGAATAGTTGGCTAAAAAGGCAGAAAAAATACGCATTTACGATATTGCCAAGAAATACAATATCTCCAGCGATGCCCTGCTGAAGGTATTGCGCGGTCTGGGCTTCACGGTCAAGTCGCATATGTCGGTGGCTTCGGAAGATATGCTTGAGGCCATCGAGGATAAGTTTAAGCGCGAGATCGAGGAAGTCAAAAAAGACGACGAAGCCCGTAAGCAGAAGCTTCAGGAGCTGGAAGCACAGAAGCGCCGCGAAGAAGCCAAGAAGGCAGCCCTGCGCCGTAAGGCCGAAGCGATGGCCAAGAAGAAGAAACTGGCGGCAGAGATGAAAGCCAGGGAACTGGCCAAGAAAAAGATGGAAGAAGAAAAAGCGGCTCCTGCCGGGACTGTCACCGCTGAACAGCAGCCAGTCAAAGCCCCGGAAACCAAAGAGCCCGCCAGAAGACCTGCTGCCGGAAACGTCGGACCACAATCGGCGCCGCCCCGGGCCGCTGGACCAAGAACCGAAAAACAAACGGCCAGAACCGCTCCGCCACCGCCACCTCAGGCCAAAACCGAAGCTGTCAAAAAGGCCGAGGTCAAGGCCGACAAGGCCAAAAGGCAGGAGCCACAGCAGCCGAATATGGCTCGGCAGGCCGCTAAAATAGAGAAGAAATTACAGGCCAGTACGGCTACCGGCAAGGGACCGAAGCGCAAGAAAAAACGCGGCAAAAAGAAAAAAGAAGAGCCGGTCGTCGACAAGCAGGCGGTGAAGCTGTCGTTCAAGGCGACTATGGCGCAAATGGACGGCGCGAAAAAGCACAAGCGCCACAAACGCCGCAGTCAGGAAGATGGTGAAATTGACGAAGGCGCTCCGACCATCGAAGTCTCCGAATTCATGACTATCTCGGAACTGGCCAAACAGCTTGACAAGAAGCCCGCCGAACTGGTTGCCAAATGCTTCGAACTGGGTGTAATGGCCACCATTAATCAACGGCTGGATATGGATACGATCGAAACGCTGGCGCTGGAATTCGGCTATAATGTCAAACCGCGTGAAGAGGTCGGCATCGAGGTGATCGAATCCGAAGATGAGAAGAATCTCGTCCCTCGCGCCCCGGTGGTGACGATCATGGGCCATGTCGATCATGGCAAGACCACCCTGCTGGATTTCCTTCGTGAGTCGGATATTGTCGCCGGCGAGTCAGGCAAAATCACGCAACATATCGGTGCCTATGAAATCCAATGGAGCGATGGTAAAATCACGGTTTTGGATACGCCCGGTCATGAGGCGTTTTCCGCCATGCGAGCCCGCGGCGCCCAGGTAACCGATATTGTGGTGCTGGTCGTATCGGCTGTCGAAGCTGTTATGCCGCAGACAGTCGAGGCAATCAATCATGCTCAGGCGGCCGAAGTACCGATAATCGTCGCTATCAATAAAATGGACCTGCCTAATGCGCATCCTGATGCCATCAGGCAGCAATTGACCAAGTATAAACTGGTCGATGAAGAATGGGGCGGCAAAACCATCATGGTCGAGATATCGGCAAAAACAGGTACCGGTATCGACAAATTGCTTGAAATGGTTTTGCTGCAGGCCGAAATCCTCGAACTCAAGTCTGATCCGGATATCAGAGCCCATGGGACTATTGTTGAGTCTCGACTCGAGAAGGGTCGTGGTTCAGTGGCCACCATTCTGGTCCAGAAGGGTACTTTGCATATCAGTGATCCATTCGTGGCCGGCAGTTATCATGGCCGCGTCCGCGCCATGCTTGATGATCGCGGAAACGATGTCAAGTCGGCGGGGCCCTCGGTCCCGGTTCAAGTTACCGGTTTGTCCGGTGTGCCGCTGGCGGGCGACTCCTTTATGGTTACCGCCGATGAAACCGAAGCCCGTACCATCTCGATCAGGCGCCAGCAGATCAGGCGCGAGTACGATATCCGCCGGTCGGCCCCGACGACACTCGAATCTGTGTACGAGCGGATCAAAGACGGCCAGGTCAGCGACCTTAAGATAATTATCAAGGGTGATGTGGCCGGCTCGGTCGAAGCGCTCAGCGATATGCTCAGCAGTATCGGCAACGAAGAAGTTCGGGTGAATATTATCCATACCGGTGTCGGTGCCGTCGTAGAATCCGACGTCGATCTGGCCGTCGCATCCGACGCTATCATTGTCGGATTTCATGTCACCACTGATCCCCGGGCGCGGGCCAGGGCGATCAAGGAAAAAATTGACATCCGGACATATTCGGTCATTTACGAAGTTAAAGAAGATATTACCCATGCTGTCGAGGGGTTGCTGCGGCCCGAGATGGTCGAACGATGGATCGGCAACGTCGAGGTGCGACAGCCGTTCCGCGTCCCCAAAATCGGCGTTATCTCCGGTTCCTACGTACAACAGGGTGTTGTCAAAGCCGGCAGCAAAGTGCGGGTCAGTCGGAATGGCATTGTCATTCATGATGGGACGATCTCGTCGCTCAAACGCTTCAAAGATGACGTTAAGGAAGTCGCCGCGGGGTATGAATGCGGAATTGGAATAGAGAATTTTGATGATATCAAGGAAGGCGATCAGTTCGAAGTTTATGAACTCGTTGCCACCGAACGAAAGCTCGTGTAACGTGGTAGTCGGCAGGTTATTGTTGATCATACACATTCCCGCGGCCCGGTCACTGAAGGATAAGCGGCGCGTCGTTAAATCGCTGATTTCCCGAATTCAAAACCAGCATCACGTCGCTATCGCTGAAGTTGGGGATAATGACAAATGGCAGGTAGCGCAAATCGGCGCCGCGGTCGTGTCCAATTCGGCCGACCATGCCGACCGCATGCTGGCTAAGATCGTATTGATGGTCCAGCGGGAACCGGAGCTAATATTGACTGACTACGAGACGGAGTTGTCCTGATGCGTTCCTTCAAACGCTCACAACGGGTGGCTGATCAAATTAAACGCGATGTCGCCGAGATTATCGCCGATCGTCTGCGCGATTCCCGGGCGCTGCTGATTACGGTCAGTACCGTCGAAGTGACCAATGATTTGCGCTACGCCAAGGTATATTACACCGTATTCGGCGAACAGGATAATATTGAACTCGCCCGCGACTTTTTCAGCCGTATGGGTAAGACGATAACGGTTGACCTCGCCCGGCGGCTGCATATACGCCGTATGCCGGAACTCACGTTTATTTACGACACTTCTCTGGTAGAGGGACTGCGCGTGACCTCGCTGATTGATAAAGTTGCCTCCCAGAATACAGATACAGATGATGACGATGACGACGATAATGAAACAGATAATTGATACGCTTGCTGCTGCATCGCATGTCCTTATAACCGGCCAT
>CAZGLR010000144.1:4117-7327 GCA_964526635.1 uncultured Ignavibacteriales bacterium
ATATGAATCCCGATGGCGATTCACTCGGCTCCCAGTTTGCCGTGGCCGCTTATCTCCAGACGCAGGGTGTATCCTGTACCTGTGTCAATGACGGCACCATCCCCGATAAATATCGCTTTTTGCCCCTGGCCCGGCAGTCCCGAAATATCGCCGACGCGGCCGATCTTACCCCTGACATGTTCGATGTCGTCGTTACGATGGAGTGTTCCAACTTCGATCGTATTGGCGAGGTCAAGCGACTGGTTTCCAACACCGCGACGATCATCAACATCGACCACCATCAGGATAATGTCGAATTTGGCGCTCTCAACTGGAAAGAAGCCGCCGCTGCCGCAGTGGGCGAAATGGTCTACGATCTGTTCGTCGCCGCCGGGATTACTATTACACCCGATATGGCCACCAATCTCTATACGGCCATCCTGACCGATACCGGTCGTTTTCATTACAGCAATACGACGCCGAAATGTATGCATGCCGCGGCTGATTTGATGGGTTTCGGGGCCAATCCCGAAATAATTACCGAAGAAGTATATTTCAAAGAAAGTATCGCCCGGCTGCGTCTGACCGGTCTGGTGTTAGCCGGCATGGAATACCTGTGCGATAATCGACTGTGCCTGATGACTATCGACCGTGATATGATTGCCCGGACGGCGGCCGATAACGGCGATACCGACGGCCTGATCAGCAACACCCTGAAGGCCGACTCGGTTGAAGTCGGCGTCTTGTTTACTGAAGTCGACGAGACGACGACCAAAGTGTCTTTCCGTTCACGTACCGATTTCGACGTCGCGGCACTGGCCGCGCGCTTTGGCGGGGGGGGGCATACCAAAGCCTCAGGTGTGACCATTGCACAACCATTGCCGGCAACCCGTGAGACAATCGTCACGACCCTCAAGGAGACGCTCTGTGGCTGAGTATCATGGTTTGCTTCCGGTCTTCAAGCCTGCCGGGATGACGAGTCATGATGTCATCTACCGGCTGCGAAAGATTTTCGACCAGCAGAAAATCGGCCATACCGGTACCTTGGATCCGATGGCGCAGGGACTGCTGATTATCCTGCTTGGCAAGGCGACCAAGTTAACGCGGTTTTTCAGCGACTGGGACAAGGCCTACGATGCCCAGATTTCGTTGGGGTACACCTCGGACACTCTCGATGCCGATGGCGAACTGACTCCGGCCGGACCGGTCCGTGATTTTAGCGAAACCGAATTGAATGGCGTCATTGAGCCGCTCGTGGGGCGGATTCGTCAGCGGGTGCCGTTGTATTCCGCGGTGAAAAAAAACGGTAAGGAGCTGTACAAGTATGCCCGCCAGGGTAAAGCGGTCGAACAGCCGGAGCGCGAGGTCGATGTCTATTCGATGGTGATCAGGGAGATATCACTGCCGTTCCTCATGCTTTCCGTCGAGTGTTCCAAAGGAACTTACATTCGGGCGCTGGCCGATGAAATCGGCGCCGCCCTCGGCTGCGGAGGCTACTTGTCAGCGTTGACCCGGACGGCTTCGGGACGATTCACTATAGACCAGGCCCGAACGCTGGATGATTTGCAGGAAGCGTGTGAACACGGGACCCTGCAGAATTGTCTGAGTCCGATTGAAGACATTCTTGATTTTCCTGTCGTTCAGGTAAGCGACAAAATGGCCAGCCAGGTGCCCTATGGAAGCGTACCGTGCGCCGATGACGTTGTAGATCTGACCGCCGCCTTCGAATCCGGGCAGTATATCAGCATGGCCAATCGCAAGGGAGATATTCTCGCTATCGGCAAATCATGCTGCAGCGCCTATGAGCTGTCGAGCCGGGAAACTCAGGAGTTTTTTTCGTACGTGAGGGTATTGATCTGAGCTTACAGGTATACAGATCGGTTGACGAGTATCTTTCGGCGACAGGGAATTCCGGCTGTGTCGCGACGCTCGGGACGTTTGATGGTTATCATATGGGGCATGCCGCCATTTTTGACCAGTTGCGTAAACGGGCCGAAGCTATGGCGTTGCCGCCGGTTGTCCTGACTTTCGATCCCCATCCGCGCGTAGTTGTGACACCGAATGACCCGCCGCTGCTTCTGACCACGGCCGAAGAGAAGGTCGATATCCTGCGCGAGCGGTTCGATGGCTCTTTGATCATCATGAAATTCGATGATTCTCTCAGAACGATGACGGCTGATGATTTCGCCACCAAGATTTTACTGGAAAAACTCGGGATAAAATCGTTAGTTGTAGGGTTTAACCATAGTTTCGGGCACAAGCGGTCCGGAAACATAGATAATTTAAAACGAATCGGGGCCCGCGATGGTTTCGGGGTGGAAGTCGTTGGTCCGGTCATGTACAATGATATGCCGATCTCATCGAGCCGTATTCGGCGCGTGATCACGATCGGCCAGTGGCGCGACGCCATGAATATGCTGGGGCATCCGTATCCGATTCGCGGGAAAGTCATTCACGGCCAGGGGAAAGGCAAAGATCTCGGCTGGCCGACCATAAATATTGAATGGGCGGAACGGAAGCTGTTGCCATGCGATGGTGTTTATGCCTGTTCGGCCAGGCTGGAGGAAGAACGGTTTCACGGGATGATGTTTATCGGGGTGAATATGCTCAATCCCCAACGAACGATTTCGGTGGAAGCGCACCTGTTCGATTTCGACCGTGACGTCTATGAAAAGGAGATCACGCTGTGTCCCTGGCACTTCATTCGGGAGAACAGGAAATTTCCATCGGCCACCGAACTGGCCCGGCAAATCGCCCAGGACAAGCAAACAGTAATAGAGTTGTTACATAAACAGGAGTAATTGCGGTGCCAACCTCAAAAGAAAAGAAGGCCGATATTATCGGCAAGCACAAACTGCACGACTCAGATACCGGCTCGCCGGAAGTGCAGATAGCACTCTTGACAGAACGTATTAATCATCTGACGGAGCACTTGAAGCTTCACAAGAAGGATCATCATTCACGCCGAGGCTTGCTCAAGCTGGTCGGCCAGCGTCGTCGTCTGCTCGATTACCTGACCAAGACCGATATTGAGAGTTACCGTCAAATTATCGCACAGCTTGGTCTGCGTCGATAAGGAAAGGAAGAGCAATGACCACAACAGTCGAAATGGAGCTCGGTGGCAGAACGCTGACTCTCGAATCAGGACGAATGGCCAAGCAGGCCAATGGATCAGTTACTGTACGCTATGGCGATACTATGATCATCGCCAATGTCTGTGCCAGCCGCGAT
>CAZGLR010000145.1:0-7316 GCA_964526635.1 uncultured Ignavibacteriales bacterium
GTCCGATAGCCAGGCTGAGCTCTTCCGGGAAATTCCATTTTTCGGCCATCATCTGCCCGATTGCTGCATGATCGATACCAAGGATCTCCCGTTCGGCGTCAATCAGACGAGGAAAACGATCCAGATGATCGATAACCTGACGGTAGTCCTGGGGATAATGATGCAGGAAAAAGACCAGCCCGATATCCTGAAGCAAGCCGGCAATAAAGGCTTCTTCCGTCGATTCGTTACCCAGCGCCTGACAGATTTTCTTGCTGCCCAGGGCGGTTGAGATAAATCGGGCAAAGAGCTCTTTCATACTGAAGGGAAAGGCCTGATCCATCTTATCCAGATTGAAGACAGCCGCCGAAAGCGCGAGGCATTTCACCTGCATCATGCCCAGCATCATGACCGCCTGCTGGACAGTCGATATCTGAGAGCGCTGACGATAAAAGGCTGAGTTGGCCATCTTCAACAACTTGCTGGTCATGCCGGGGTCTTTTATGATAACGTCGCTGAGATCATCGACCGAAAAATCATCGCCACCGACCATAGTGAGGATTTGCGAAAGACTCTGCGGGAGGGACAAAAGTGAGTCTTCGCGGCGGATTTTCTCGACGTATTTTAATTCCTGCATAGTGTAGAGTCGCTGTCCAGGTTTGGGATACTTTCTATAGGAAATATCGGCAGAAGCGCCTGAATTTTTACGATCTCAGGGAGAAATTCTCTTGATTCTGGCCTTGTTTATAATCTCGGTCAGTTGTTCGATCCGGAATGGTTTGGCCAGGGTAAAGTCGATACCGGCGCGCCGATACTGCTCAGGGCTGACAGTAATACCCCAGCCGGTCATCAGAATTATCGGAATATCAGGTCGATGATCTTTTATCTGGCGGGCAATATCCCAGCCCGAGACATCACCCATAGCCAGGTCAACCATGACGATATCGAATTTCTCCTGCTCAAAGACTGCCAGGGCGCGGCGGGGATCGATGATAGCCGTCAGATGCCAGCCCAGCGATGCGCAAATGCCCGTCAACAGGTCCAGTATCATCTGCTGGTCATCAATGGCCAAAATCCGCAACGTTTTCGGGACAACCTGCTGAGGTTGTTCAACCGGCGTTGCCTTTGATTCCGGGGCCGGAAAGCGGAAGGTCAGGTAGGTAGGTCGTTTGCCGAAACGGTCAAAGGATACTTCTCCCCCGTTATCTGTGAGTTTTTCAATATAGTCGGGCGGCATGAGGTCTTCAGGGAGAACATCGGGATCGCCGAAATCGACAGCTCGGGGATCAAAATTTTCATGCCGTTCGCGGGTGCCCCGAAGCAGACTGATATAGAAATATCCACCGGTCAGATCGGTTCGGAGCATGACTTCATCACCCTCCTCCAGCAAGCCGACGAAACGGGCAAGGGAAGCATTCAGCGCGGCCGAAATACCGGGATCAGCCGTTTCGAACGGAGCTGATCCATCGAAGCGAGTCTGGAGCATCACCGGCTGATTATCATCGAACATATACAGGTTGCCGGTAACATGGCGCTGGGCGAGGTATTTTTCGAGATCATGGAGTGGTCGATTGGACGTTTCAGTTTCCGGCCCGGACAGTGCTGTCATGCCCTCTTGCAGACTGCGGATAGAAGTTGCCGCCGATTCAGCAGCATTAACGATTTCATCGGTTGTATACCGTGCCCGTCCCGGTAAATCGGCCTGCCGCGAAAGCAGTTGAGCCCGGCCAAGGATGGTTGCCAGATCATTGTTGATGCGATTGAGCACAAGCGCTGTCTGATGAATATCGGCGGGATCGATTCCGGCGAAGGTATGATCATCCATACGTCCGACCGTCAGTTTGATCGACAGCAATTGCGAGGCCAGCAGCAGAATGCCCTTTTGTCTCGGTTCGCTGCCGGCTTCGGAGCCAAAGCCGAAAATTGACAAAATCGCGACGACTGAATCGAGGACGCGGATCGGAATAGAGAGTTGATACGATGGCGTCCCTCGTTCGCCCATGAGGCGAATCAACTGGTCAACATTCTGGCGGTCGATATCATCCCAGCCTTTTTCGACCCGGCTGCGCCCGATGGCTTCGAGAATTTCGCCGGAGGCGGCGGCCTTACCGACGGGTCCCTCACCGGGAGCGAAAATGCATTCGCCGGCAGCATCGAAGTTCAAGTTGGCGCCGTCGATAACACGGTATCCGTGGCGCGATTCTTCGATGCTCATCATCAGGGAAATATCCGACGGCATAAAGCGGGCGATCTCGGTTATAAACTGGCGACAGGTCAGCGTGAGCGATGATTCCCGCTTAATACGCAGGATATTCAAGAGGGCGCGTATGGCCTGATTATGCGTTTGTTCGGAGGCCGAAAGTTGCCGTGCTTCGAGCACAAGGGAAGCCATGGCGGCGGCGGCCTCGACATCGCCGAGAAAGGCCTCGGTCATGGGCAGGCCATTAGCCGGCCCCTCGACCAGAAGCGCATACTGCACAGTCCGAGGGGAAACCAGGGGACAGAACAATGTCGAGCGGGTGATGTAGGTAGTATTGTCGGCGCCGCGCGCTTCCTGATTGAGCACGACCATACGGTTTTGATTCATGGCGTTGAGCAGGGCGGTGCGATAGGATTCCGAGTCGGCAGCCAGGCCGGCACCGGCGGGAAACGAAGTCAGGGTATCGAGATGACCATCGGCCAGGCGAATGATACGGACAGCACCCGCCTGACAGGATTCGGCCAGATACTTGCAGGATGTATCGAGGGCAGTCTGGCTGTCCTGGGTCACTGATCGTGAGAGCTGGGCATGAAGCTGATCAAGGCGGCTTTTGACTGATTCGGCCATTTCGCGCAGTTTCTGATTTTCACGCGTTAGCCGGTTGTTTTCGATAACTCCGGCCAGCGCCTCGGCAGCGGCCATCAGCAGGGTTCGATCCCGTTTTTCAAAGCCGAATGATTTATCGGAGAGCATCAGCAATGCCCCCAGGGTTCGATCACGAACCGCCAGGGGTATCACGACGGCGGAGACGGTCCGCTCGCTTTGCCCCAGCAGGAGCCGCCGCGAGGGTGAGTCCGATGCCGAGACATCACCGGAGATATACAATTCCTGCTCCTGTACCGCTCGCGATATTACATCTTTCCCGAGAGGAAAGCGCTCGAGTCGGGTCAGGCTGTCGCGGTCGAATCCGATCTGACTGACCAGATATAACTCCCGCCGGGAAGGATTGACGAGAAACACCGCGCCGCGAGGTACCGACAAATAAGTAGCCAGCTCCCTGAGCACCAGCGCAAACAGTTCGGTCGGAGGATACGGCTGGCCGGCAATCGTCCGAATAGATTCCAGAACCGAAAGCCGATCGGTACGTCCCGATATTTCACGACGATGGTATTCGAGATGCGTCGGGAACGCAATCAATGTCGAGATAATCAGAAACAACCCGATAATAAAAAACAGCACCAGAACCAACTGCAGGATTATATCGACCTGCGGCCCGAACCATTCATCGTAATCAGGGAAGCTCATAAACATGGCCGGTATCGAAGCGACAATCCACAGGACAAGGCCGATGAAATACCGTTCGCGATTGGGAAAGCTATCGGCATCAAAGCGCGAAGTTCGGGTGATGCTGAAAAGAATCGCAAACGCGGTCAGCGCAAAAAAGGCTATCGATCCGATCAGAAGCAACGTCATGCGATTCGCTCCCCGTGAAGCGTCCAGCTATCAGCGGCGGTAACTTTGACTGCCACGATATCGCCCTCGAAAACATCGTCATCGGTAAACAGGATAGTCTTGTTGCCACCGGTTTTGCCTTTCCAGACAGTTTTATCACGGCGACTGGTGCCGTCAATCAGAACCAAGACGGTCTTCCCTGTTTCGCGCTGATTAACACTGAACGAAATATCTTTCTGCAATTCGATCAAACGATTGAGCCGAGCCAGTTTTTCCTTTTCAGGCACATCATCGATGAGGTTTTTGGCCGCCCAGGTGCCGCTGCGTATCGAATAGCGGAACATGAAGGCGGCATCGAAACGTATTTCGGTGACCGCATCGAGCGTTTGCAGGAATTCATCGTGCGTTTCGGTTGGGAAACCGACGATCAAATCGGTGGTCAAAGAGATGTCGGGACAGGCCTGGCGCAGACGGTTCACCCGATCACGATAATGATCAAGGGTGTAGCGCCGGAACATCTGTGAGAGAACACGATCGCTGCCTGACTGCATCGGCAGATGAATATGCGGCATCAGCTTCGGAGTATCGGCAAAGCTGGCGGCCAGATCATCGGACAGATCTTTGGGATGCGACGTGATAAAGCGAATGCGCTTGATATCGGTTTCAGTTGCGACCAGTTTTATCAATGCGGGAAAATCGAGTGTATCCGCACGATAGGAATTGACGTTTTGTCCAACCAGTGTAATCTCGACAATCCCTTGTTTGGTCAGGGTGTGGATGTCTCCGAGAATAGCATCGGGGGTCCGGTGTTTTTCCGGTCCGCGCAGGTAGGGAACGATACAATAAGCGCAAAAGTTACCGCAGCCGCGGGTTATGGTAACGTGGGCACTGTATGGATTTTCCGGCACCGGCGAATACTCGGCCCAATCGAGATCATCGCGGAGTCCGGTTTCGACGATTGCCTGACCGTTTTTGCCATCCAGCAGAAGCGGCAGCTCAAAGAGCTGATTGGTGCCCAGAACCATGTCGATTTCCGGTATTTCATCGACCAGCCGAGAGCCCATCCGCTGAGCCATGCAGCCGACCGCACAGAGGACAACATCACGATTTCGCTTGAGATGAGCCAGTTCGCGGAGGCGGCCCAGGGCGCGTGTTTCCGCCTTCTCCCGCACCGAGCAGGTATTCAGGATAATAATATCAGCATGTTCCGGATCCGGTACGGCGGCATAACCGGCGCGTTTCATCGAGGCCGAAAGGATGCCGGAATCGGCCAGATTCATCTGACAGCCATAGCTGTGCAAGTAATAGGTTTTCTTACTCATACGCGGATGTAGACCATATTACGGTGCGTGCAGTACATTCGGTCGACCGAGTGGATTCTTCGGTGGTAATATATCGTTAAGGCGTAAGCTGTGTCAACCAAAAGGACGCGGCACCACAAAAAAGCCCCGGGGAAAATCCCCGGGGCATAAAGAGCTTGATACTCGAAACGGCTTATTGGACGCAACCGGTGACCGGCTCCGGGCCGCCATTGAAGATGAAGTTGACGAGGTAGACACCATCGGCAACGTTGATAGCACAGTCACCGTTGGCATCGGCCCAGTTGAGTACGACCGGCGGTTCGCCGCCCTTGAAGATGTAATTCAGAATCAATACAGCGTCTCCGATATTGACATCGCCATCGGCATTGGCATCTCCCGGCAAATCGGGTGCTTCATCAATGAGAATCGTGAACTCGGCATCTTCATAATAGGAGCCATAGACATCATCGATAGCCCGAATAGTGAAGGTAAACACGCCGGTTTCGGTCGGTGTACCGAATATGAGCCCGCCGGACTCAGCCAGAATCAGGCCATCAGGCAGTGAACCGGAAAGAAGCTGCATACTATAGCTGCCGCTGCCGCCTTTAGCCACGACTTCGTCGGAATATTCGAAAAACTGCTGACCATCGACCAGTTCCGGAGTTACGACATGAAACGTGTACGTTTCCTGCCCGACCACCCGGGAAATCCAGCGGTCCGGGTCAAAATCAATATCATTGACAGTATTGCCCACCTGGAGTATGAAATTCTGGGTGCGCTGGTCATTGAACACAGTAAACGTATCGACTCCTCCGCTCGTTTCGACAACCATATCGATCGGCATGGTAAATACGGTCGGATTGGTCACCTGGAGCTGGCGGATATTTAGATATACCTTGTAACCGCCGGCCTTGTCGGCTTCAATCAGAGTTGAATAGCGATAGTTGGGATAGTATGTGCCGTAAATCCACTGATCGAAAAACCAGTCGAGTTCCATTCCGGTAGTATTTTCAACCACGTTTTTGAAATCTTCGGCAGTGGCGGTTTTCCAGATGTATTCGGCGCGATAATCGGCCAAAGCCTGGAAAAAGTTATCGTCGCCGACGACTTTACGGAGCATATGCAGCACCCAGCCACCCTTGTCATAGACGATTGAGCCGAAAATATTCCAGATCGAGGTTGTATCATCGATATATATCGAGCCGCCCGATGTGTATTCAAAGGAGTTCATGTAGGAATGGTAGGTCGCCTTGCCGAATTTCAGCTCGTGGTACAGGGCTTCAGAATAGACCGCAAAGCCCTCGTTGATCCAGATATTGTGCCAGTCGCCGCAGGTAATCATGTCGCCCCACCACTGATGGCCCAGTTCATGCGCGATGATATCATCGGTATAGCCAAAAGACGATGACGTAGTGGAAGTATTGGTTTGGTGTTCCATCGCGCCGCCCCAGTTAAAATGGGTGCAGCCATATTTTTCATTTATAAACGGGTATTCTCCAAACCGCTCTGCCAGAAAACCGATCATTTCGGGAAGCACCGCGAAATGAGTCTGCGACAACGAAACATGATCGGGATACACATGGTGAATAATCGGCATAGTATCGTTGGTCGCAGAAATATATTCATCGGACCAGACCGAATAGGGATGAATACCCAGACTGACCAGATAGGTCGTAATCGGATAGCGTTCATGCCAGGTGACCGTATGAGTACCATCGCCGTTATCGACATCAGAGATCATGACGCCATTGGACGATACTTTCAAATCGGAAGCAACCGTAACGATAATATCCACGGAATCGGCTTTATCGACGGTAATATCGTTACATGGCCACCAACTGCGCGCGCCATAGGGCTCAGACAGGGTGGTAATCAATGGCATGCCCAGGCGGGAGGTAAAATCAAGCCCAAGAAAGCCGCCGGTTCCGCCCGGGGAACCGCTGTAAACGATCGTGAAGTCGAATTCTTCATCCTGTAGATAGGTGCGATCCAGCGTTACCGTGACAATACCACTGGCATGAGAATAGACCAGATTTCCGGATGCATTGTAGATTGAATCAATGAAGAGATCATTGAGCAAATGCAGTTTAATAAAATCCGCCGAGGTTGCCGCTATGGTGCCATACATGCCGACCTTGCCATAGACCGTTTCGGTCGGGTGATCCAATGTCAAATCTATGCTGTAGAAATAGACATCATAATCCTGCCAGTTGGTATTAACTTTGGCCGCGAACTCTTGTTCGATCTGTTGTCGTTTCAGAAGCTTCGGACGGAGTTCGTTTTCCCAGAGCCATTGATGCGCTTCCCTGGGACTGGGCGGATTTTCCAGAGCCTGCGCTACTGAAGCGGCGTCATCTGGCAATACTTCGGCCGAAATCACCGGC
>CAZGLR010000146.1:0-7094 GCA_964526635.1 uncultured Ignavibacteriales bacterium
AGCGGCCCGGCCGCCGATAAAAATGCCGACACAATTCTGGGCGGTTGTTCCGCCATGGAGTATGACACCACCATTGACAACGACATTTGAACAGGCTGCGATCTTGAGACCGAATTGACCATCCGTGTTATCTTCACCGAAAATAAGAGTATCGGCTCCCAAATTTAGAACGATGTTACTCCGGCCATAAACAGCAATACCGTTCGTAGCAGAAGTCACCTTCGTACCGGCCAGAGTAATGGTATCGCCGGAACTGGCAGAGTATGGCAAGTCGCTTGATTGCAGCTGGACCTGTGCCGCTGAGGATACTCCGGCCAAAAGCAGGAGCAGAATCAGGCCGGCAAAACCAGGAAGTTTATAATTTTTTTTCGTCACGATAGTCCACCTTTAGCATAGTTTAGCGACAGCCTGTTGTAATAGCAACATATAATTTTTCGGGTGTTTGGGCTGTTCTATTAATATGTATATCAATTTATGTACCGGATCGAGCTTATTAATTATCCGTATGGCTAAGAACAGCTTAGGGACAACGAGGTAATCCGGAATGAGGAATTTGTCATGTGTTTTCTGTTCAATCTCTCAACAGCTGTTCAACATGGTGTTTTCATTGTCTAACTTATCGCAAGACAATCAGTTTGTTGTTTCAAGCCGAGGCCGTTTTTTCACCACTTTGGCTGGATTTCCGACGGCTACGACATAATCAGGCAGCGGCTTGGGAACAACGCTCCCCGCACCGACGACAGTATAGGCGCCAATATCGGCCATAATTACCGAGCTTTCTCCTATAAAACACCCTTCTCCGAGGTTTATACTCACGAAGCCGTCTTCCCCACCGAGGATATTTGCGTTCGGATCGGAAAAATTGTGCTGATGTCGTCCGGAGAGGACTGAGACTTTATTGGCCAGGACGGCGTTATCGGCGATATTGGCCAGTCCGACCTGCGCCCAGCAGCCGAGCAGGACGTTTTTGCCGATCCTGGTTTGCATTTTTGAGATGTACCCCCCGAAGCCGACGTCCAGGTCGAGAGATGACTCCTTCAGGGTCTGCTTGTAGTAACAGGCCCGGATTATGGTACCCGGCAGCCCGGGCATCAGGCTGAAACTTTGCCCGAAAAAAACAAAGCACAGGTTTGTTCCCATCAGCCGCTGGCCGCCCAGGGCCAGCAGACCAAACGGCAGCACGAGGATAAACACGATGCCATAGACAATCTGTTTAAGCAGGCGTTTCAGGCGGTATCTCCTTTCTGCTGATGGTCGGCGGCCAGTAGCCGGCGATAGAATTCTTGCGTCTTTTCGACCATCGCCATGACCGAAAAGAGGTGATCGGCCCGTGTTCTGGCGGCTTTGCCGAATTGTCCTCTCAGGTCATTATCGGCAAGCAGGATGGATATCTTTTCTGCCAGGCCATCGATATCGCCATTATCGAGAATATAACCGGTTTGGCTATCGATAACAACCTCGGCATTGCCGCCGACATTATAGGCGATAGTCGGCAACCCGGCCATAGCGTATTCAATCAGTACGTTGGAGAGGCCTTCCGATTTTGAGGTCAGGATGCCGATATCGAAAAGACTTATGAGATTATAGATGTTTCCGGTCGAGTGAAATATCCGAATGCGATTGCCGATGCCGAGTTGTTTGGCCTGATTCAGGAGATTGTCTTTGAGTTCTCCCTTTCCTACAATGACAAAATGAGTCGTGGTATTTTCGACGGAGGCGGCAGCCTGGATGAAACGATCCAGGCACTTGACCGGCCGCAGGTTGGCTACGATGCCGACAACGGGGACGTCAAGAGGAATTGACAGCATGGATCGTATATCCGCTGGTGATGAATCTGGAGGGGTATACGGTACGCCATTGTAAATGACTTCGATTTTATCGGGGTCAAAGCGTTCGGCAGCAGTGACCATAAGTTTAATGGATTCGGCATTGACCAGGCAATAGTCGGATCGCGAGGCCATCAGACGCATTATTTTCAGTTTCAGGGGTGTATGCCAGTAGCCCATCTCGCGGCGACAGAAGACAACTCGTCGAGGGCGCTGCAGCATAGTGGCCAGCATGGTGACAAAGCGGCTGTCGAACCAGTACACTTGTGCGATATCGATTTTTTCTCTTTTGAAATGACCGGCCAGTTGCCGAACCACGGAGATAAGCCGGGGTGATTTCAGCGACGTCAGGTTGAGATAGGTAACCGGACAATTGATTTCAATGGGATTCGGCGACGGTGGCCGCAGATTAAAGACATGGGGTTCAAAGACATCGCGATCGAGATGCGCGATCAATGCGGCCAGCTGATTCTCGGTCCCACCGCCGCGGACGAAGTTATCGATGACATATGCGATTTTGATTTTTGCAGTCATACCTATCTAAATTGTCGGTAGATTCCGGTAATCACTTCAAACTGCTTTTCGAAGGTGAAATCGTTTTTGACCCGGCGGCGGCCATTTTCTGCGATTGCGGCGGCCCGGTCGGGATTTTCAATAATTTCTTCAATTGCAACGGCCAGTTCGGTGGGATTGCCCGGGCGGATCAGGAGGCCGTCGTCGCCGTGGCTGATAAGTTCGGGAACACCGCCGACAGCGGTGGCAATAACCGGTTTACGGCAGGCCATAGCTTCCAGCACGATGTTGGGCAGGCCCTCGGACAGTGATGGATTGACGATTATATCGGCGCCTTTGATGGCAGCGATCATCTGTTTTTCAAAGCCGGGGCAGAAAACTGTCTGCTGCAGATTATGGGTTTCGATTAGTGATTTGGCCTGAAACATGTCGGGGCCATCGCCGAAGAGCAGGAATTTGAGTTTGGGGTATTTTGCGGCGAGTTGGGCGGCGGCCCGGATCAGATGAAGTTGTCCTTTTTCCGCGCTGAAGCGTCCGGCGGCAATGATAATCTTATCCTTGGGATCAAATTTATGGCGATCACGGAGATTGAGTGGCGTGATATTGTCGATGGCATCCAGTGAAATGGCGTTGTGGGCAACCGAGATTTTGTGGGTGGGAATCCATATTTTTTGCAGTTTTTTCTTCTGGCCGTGGGATACGGCGACGATATGGTCGGCGGCGCGTACGATGATTTTGTCGAGCAGATGATACGCACGCACTTTGAGGTTGTCTCGGGTCCAGCCCCGTGAGAAGGCGATCCATCGAGTGCGGATGGAGCGTGTGGCGAGCCATCCGATAACATGGGTACGATAATCGTGGGTACAGAGAAGGTCGATATTTTCCTGTCGCAGGTATTTTTTTATGCGGCCGATGGCACGGGAATCATAGGCATTGGCGACGTCAAAAACATGAGTGGACAAGCCATCGCGGGCGATAACGTCAATAAATTCAGGTGTACCCTGTTCGGAAAACGATGCGATGATCACATGGAAACTGGACGATGCCGCCAGACGGGCGTGATGATGCAGTTGCCGTTCGGGACCGCCGTAGAAATTGGATGCGCGGAGATGGATGATTCTCATGGTTTCTCCAGCAGGTGCATCAGAAATTCTTCGAGTCGTTGGCTGAGATTATCCCAGCCATAGCGCCGTTCGACCAATTCGCGTCCGGCTTCCCCCATTTTCAGCCGCTGATCCGGATTGCCCAGCAGCCGGGTAACCTCGGCGGCGAAATCCATTGGTTTGTCGGCCTGAATCAGATGGATGCCATCTTCGACTTCCAGTCCCTCGGCTCCGACCCGGGTAGAGACGATAGCTTTTTTCATGGCCAGGGCATCGAGGATTTTCAGCCGGGTGCCGCTGCCGATGCGCAGCGGGACAATATACACGGCTGCTTTGGCGATATATGGGCGGATATCATCGACTGCGCCGGTGACGATCATACCGGGGCGTTCGTTGAGGGCCATGAGTTCCGGGCCGGCTTTGCGGCCGACGAAACAGGCTTTGCAGTTCGGGACGGCTTTTCGGATCAGGGGGAAGATTTCGCTGGCAAAATACCGGAGTGCGTCCTGATTGGGGCGCCAGTCCATAGTGCCGACAAAGACCAGGGTGTTTTCTTCGATTGGATTGTTACCAGGGATAAAGAAATCGAGATCGACGCCGTTGTCGACGGCTTTTATTTCGGCCAGGCTGGTGTAGGAGCGCAGGATATCGGCATCGTGTTCGGAGACGGCGGTGGCGCCGTCGACCCAATTAAACACGGCTCGTTCGAACTTTTCGAGTTTAGCGGCCTGGAGACTGATGTACCATTTTTTGAGCAGGCTGGTTTCGCTTTCGCGGTATCGTTTCCATATTTGATTTTCGACGTTGTGGGCCGAGAAGACCTTGACAGCATCATAGCGATTGCGGACATAGACGGCGTAGGGGGTCCATTCGCAGAGGATCACATCGGGATTGAATTCGGCGACAGTGGTATCGCATTCGCGCTGCATGGCGCGGCTGTAGTGGCTGTTGACCATATAGGGATTGGCGGAAAAGAGATTTATCAGCAACCTGAGATAAAACCCGAAGCCGGATTTTTTTGGTATGCGCGGTGGGACAGCGCGGGTGGTGATGCCGGCTTTTTGCAGGCCTGTGGCGGAGGAGGAGGAATTGTCGCCATAGGCCAGGTAGAGAATATTGTGTTTTCGGGCGAGGCGTGAGATGAGGTGGTAGCTGCGGATGCGTTTGCCGGTATTGGGCGGATAGGGGAATTCTTCATCGAGCACGAGGATTTTCATCGATGCGCCCCTGCCTTTTTGAGCCGGGCGATGTCATCATTGGATAGATTGCAGATAGCGAAGCGGAACTTGCCTGATTTTTCGGCTTCTATTTTGTCTACGATTTCGAAGCGGACGTTTTTCAGGCCCTTCATCACATGGGTCAGCCGGTTGATATAGAATTGTTTGGTACTGTCATCGGGCGGGGGATCATTGGTTATGCGGACTGTGATTTCGGTCGGACTGTTTTGAATCAACTGTACCTGGCCGACTTTGGGACCCTCGGCAATCAGATAATGTGAAAGCGAAATAGTTGCAACGGTGTTTCCTTCGGCGTCGATAAAATTGTCCGTAACGCGACCAACGATATTTTTCATCAGGGGGTATGGCCGTCCGCAGATGCATTCATCATTGATCATGCGGCCATGGTCGCCGACAGCGTAGCGAATCAAAGGAAGGGCATAATTATGAAGGTCGGTAATCAGCAGTTCGCCATCGATGCCGTTGGCCACCTGCTGAAAGTTGTCATCGACGGCTTCAACAAAGAGCGAATCGGCAGCGATGTGGAGATCGCGGCGAGCATCGCACTGGGCCGCGGTGGTTCCGACTTCGCGCGAGGCATAGAGGTTGTAGACGTTGATGCCAAAGGCCTTTTCAATGACATCCTGCTGATGCTCATAGAGTGGTTCTCCGGTGGATACAATTCCTCGCAGACATGGAATACGGATACCCTTGTCAACTGCGTATTCGGCAAGACTTGTCATCGGCGATGGAAAGCATCGAATAAGAGTTGGTTTGAATCGCTGCAACTGGCGGATAATTCGATCGCACTTTTCTTCATTGAGAGAAAAGGCATAGAATATCCTGGTCCCGGTCGCCAGCAGGTTTGCCAATTTCATCTTGAGGCTGGTTTTAGGGACAAAATCGCGGATTGCCACCCAGACAAACCCGAGGTTTGAAAACTGCTGCCATCCGGCCCAGGTATCGCCGCGCCACTGGGCGGCGAAGCGATGGGCCCGGCAGGCGTTGTCGCGATACAAATCCATTTGTACCCGGCTGGTTCCCCCGGTCTGTACATGATGCCGCTGGTCCTCGGGGATGGCCGAGGACAGGAGGTCATCGAGATTGGCGCGGACGTCTTTTTTGGTCAGGGGCGGCAGGACATTCAATTGTTCCGGCGATTCGAACGTCGCCGGGTTGAAGTTACAGTCGCTAAACAGACGCTGATAATATCGAGTATTATCGCGTGCATATATTAGCATGTCTTTCAGTTTTTCCATCTGGAATGTGAGCAGGCGTTCCCGGCTCCAGTTATCGCGCCGGAGGTATTCTTCGAAGAGACTATAGACGCTGGGAATGTTAAGACGTTTTTCGTAATAGAATGGTGCAACGAGTTTTCTGATGTGCTGGATCATAGGTTTTTCCATTGCCGTGTTACGGCCATGATCGACCGTTGTTTCACGTCCCGACCGCTTTCAGCGGGATTGTCTACTCCGGTCTCTTTCCAGTATTTTGTTTATGGTATACCGATGCTTGCCGGTTGCCCCGGGCGGTATATCGTCGACAAAATCGACTTCGATAGTCACTGCATCACCGATTTTATCTTTGATACGTTTCACGATATTGTCAACAGGAACAACCTGGTCTGTTGGGACAATCACTAATCGCAGCGTATTCTCCGATTCCTGGATGATTTGAAACTGGCGCACATCCGGTCGGCCAACCAGCATATTGGCGAAGTAATAGCCGTGGAAATACGTACCACCAAAGGATAGAATTTCAAAAGTTCGTCCAGTTACGCTATGAAGCAGCGGATAGGTTCGACCACAAGAGCAGGGCGAATCATGCATGATTCCCATATCGCCATTGGCATAGCGAATAAAGGGGAAGGCATAGTTGATCAGATCAGTGACCACGATTCGTCCCAGCGTCCCCGGCGCAACCGGATTATCGTTCTCATCGACGATTTCAAGAATCCGTCCCGAGGCGAATATGTGGAGACCGTCGCCATGACCACAATCAGCCGCAATATTGTTGATTTCTCGCGAACCATAGAAATTGCTGACCGGGCAGCCGAAAGCTCGTTCGATAAGCTGACGCTGTTCGGGATAGAGGACTTCGGCCGATGACCGTATACCCCGTGGTCGAATGGCGTCGATTCCCGCCCGTTCAATATACTGCGCGGCCAGTTGCAGGGAAGTGGCATAGCCATAGATATATTTCGGCTGCCAGGCAATAAGCATGCGTAAAAACGCCATCATGGCATCGTCGGAAACCTCAAATGAATTCAGCAAGCGGGTTCGGTTCATGGCATAGGTCAGGCGCTGACGCAATGGCAGATCACCGAGATCCCGTACGGCACCCCAGAAAATGGCGGTTTTATCACTGGGGCTCAGGTTGAGCCACGATAAATACAGAAGTTCGAAAGCCTGAGAGTAATCATCATACATCGCATC
>CAZGLR010000147.1:0-7060 GCA_964526635.1 uncultured Ignavibacteriales bacterium
GAACTGTTTTTGCGCCTGGCTCTAATCTCCGATGTTGGCATGATCGCTGAACCGTTGACGCGACGTCGCATTCACCCCGATCAGGCAGTATCCTCGACCTTCGACCGATGGGATTCCCGGGTAGGCATTTATACCAATTTCGATCCCGGAGCCGGCAAAATGACTCCGCATCAGCACCTGATACTGCGCCGTGCCCTAAAACATTCGTATTTTAAGCTTGGTGAATACTACTGGGAGCATTACCAGATGGCCGACGCCCGCCGCTGTTTCAAGAACAGTCTGGGCTTTTATCCCTGGATGACCAACTCAGCCATGTACTGGGTCTTTTCCTGGGCTCCCCAAACTATCATTGAATCCATTCGACGCACCCGAAAACGTCCATAGTCCGTCTGTAAACCTCTGTGAAACCGACAAAATCTATCATCGAAAACTAATTGACAAAATAACTCAACCGCACCTTTTTCACTGCGCATGAGATACTCACGAATTATACAACTTGCTGCTCTCCTGATTACCGGTGCTGCGCTTATCGCGCTACTGTTTGTTTTCTCGCCGCCGGAACGCACCACCCTCTGGAAGGAAATCGCCGATTTCGGTCATGTCCCGGTCTTCGGACTGCTGTCGCTGGTTTTTCTCGGAATCTCCCTGCTGCTGTTCAGGGATGTCATCTCCAGGCGATGGCTCCATTATATTATTGCCTTTATCCTGACGGCCGTTCTGGGTATTATCACCGAGGCTGCGCAGATCCCCGGCCCGCGCGATGCCGATGTCCTCGACTGGCTCCGCGATCTGCTTGGCGCCGCTCTGTTCTTAATTTTCTATGGCGCCTGGGATACCTCTCTGTTGCCAATGAATATGCGGCAGCATTTGATACTCAGATGGCTGGCGGTTGGTCTGGTGGCTGCACTCCTGATCCTGGCCATGCTCCCCGTGGTCACCCTGGCGGCCGCGTATGACAGCCGCGACAATGCCTTTCCACATCTGTGTACTTTCGATGCCGGCTGGGAGAAATCATTCTGGAAGGGTCTCTGGGGTGCCAAAGTCGATATTGTCGCCGCACCGGCCGAATGGTCCGATACCAATGCCGGCCGCGTCGGACGGCTGACCTTCAACCCGGCCAAATATCCTGCCTTTTCCATCCGCGAACCGGTCGGTAACTGGCATGGCTTCGCCCATCTGGCCTTCGACGTTTTCGTACCCGCCGATTCCCATATTGTCCTCGCCCTGCGGGTCGATGACATTCATCACGACAACAAATACAACGACCGCTACAATGCCGAGCTGCGCCTGCAGCCGGGACTGAACCACATTCGTATCCCGCTGGAATCGATCAAACGGGCGCCGATATCACGGCCAATGGACATGTCCCATATCTCGTCACTCACCCTGTTTGCGCTCAGTCCGAACGAGTCATTTAGCGTCTATGTCGATAATTTCCGGCTGGATTAATCTGTCAAAATATGCGCGGCTGTCGTTTGCCGGTCGTGAAATGCCCGTAAATCATATATTGCACAAATACTATCGCGGTGCAGGAGATGATCACTCAACGACGCATGAAATGCCGGCAACGACGATTCGGCAATAACAACCACGTAATATTCATAATATGGTGCGACTTCATCAAACTTCCCGGCATCAACCTCAGTCCACCGTTCACTCAATCGGGGGATGTCAATTGTCGCCGAAAAGCCGGCGACATGCTCCTGTGATGTCCATAAAATGGGACTGAAGCCACCGTTATCGATATGATAATAAGCAATCGCATGCCGCAACCACGGCACAACTGCATCGGGATAGGCATGATATGATGTCAGAATTTTGCTCCCGGGCGGGATGTGATTCTCTAATGCAGTTACATAGGTTCCGATCGTGCGGTCAAGTACTTGATCACGCTTGATGCGTATAATAGTGCCGGATACAAGCAGCAGCAGGATTACCGCTGCGATAGTTAATTGCACCGCCCGACCTCGTGCCGCAAGGCTCAAAAATAACGGTATGATGCCGAAGATGGCGATCCGGGTACTGTGCTCCCAGCCGCCGAATGCGGCATGGCGAGGGGTGATCATGGTAAGGAGAACAAACAGCAACCCGATTATAAGCAACGGCCCGGTGCGTATCTTCATCTTCTTAAGTAGTAACAGTACCAGTATCAAACCACCCAGCACGCCGAATTCAAGAGCATCAAAGGGAAAATCGGCCGATATCAACACGCGCACCAGACCGATTACAACCTGGCTGATAAATGGCGCATAGGCAAATGTCGTGATAGTCCCGGCATCTGAAATATCCGACGACCTGATAACCATGAAATAGGCCGCCAGCGCAATGACCGCCGGTACAAACACTAAAACTATCGCAGCGGCATCGACCGCCGCCTTTTTCAGTCCCTTTTTCCCCGCCCGGAGATTGTGATAGCGGAGATAGAAAAACAGGATTACCACGCCAAGGCCATAAACTCCCATACAAATAAAATGACTGCCATATACAGCCAGCGTTATCACCGTTGCGAGTACCAGTCTAAATGGCGTGATACCGCGCTTCAACATGCGGGCGACTATCGCCCATCCGGCAAAAACCAGCGGTATACCGATGGTATAGGGGATAAAACCATAATCATAATGATACGTGTAGACAAACAGAAGCCCTGCCAGAGCCAAGACCCGATTCTCCGGCACCAACTCCCGGCCAAGCCAGTAAATACTCACCGGGACAGCAATAACATACGCTGACAATAATATCGTCGTCGCCAGATGCCAGTCGAATAAATGCAACAACAGCGGCAATATGGTATAGAAGAGTATATATGGCGACGGCAGCCAGTTCGCCTTCAAAAATCCACCGGTATTGGCGGTATCATTGCCGGTATGAATCGCTGAGGCCAGGATATGATTGGGTAAATCGACCGGCGAGAAATACGTCACCACGCTAATTGGAACCAACAATAAGCCAATCCCAATCACCAGACATGTTATCGTCCAGCGTTCATCGCAAAAATCAATATCACGCATACTATCAAATCTTTTCTGGTGAAAGCGCAGATTGAATACAAAATTCCAATCACTTCAACGTAGCACCTTTCACAGACATCGTCAACAAATTTTGTCCCTGATGTTTCTACCGCTATATCTGACAATTGGCATTGACAGAGCCGGATGAATACTTCCGATAAACCCCGACCTCCGCCGGCTACCGCCCGCCATAGCCCGCTTCACTGAAGTGGGTCTCCACTACGGATCCTGCTTATCCATTTTACTGTATACCAGCCTCGAAAATGGCCCCGAAAAATCCCCCCGAAAACAGCTCCGAAAATGGCTCTTGACAGAAAGTCAAAATATGGTAAATTATGCCACTTATTGAAATGGCGGAGTAGCTCAGTTGGTTAGAGCAGCGGAATCATAATCCGCGTGTCCGGGGTTCAAGTCCCTGCTCCGCTATTTTAATCCAGAGTGAATCGAACCACCTCTTTGCAAAATAGCATCGTCTTTGCATCTCTGCCTTTTCTTTCCAATAGTGTTCCATATTTACACTCCTGCCTGAGGGCAAAATCATAGCGTGTGATGCTTCTGCACACATCCCGTGAATCACCATCGGAAGACAATCACGCACATCGCCGTAAGCGACAACATAACAATAAATTACAAAGACACGCCAACTTGCGGTCATCTTTGGCACGATTATTGTGATATACATAGATGACAAATGGTAATCTGCATGTCATCGATTCATTTCTATCCGGTCGATGCATGTAAACCAAAACCTGTAATCTGTGTAACTGCCTGATTCTAAAGGAGGTGAGACCATATGCCACGCACCGACGAACAAATCAAACGCAACATTATCGACTCTCTCTACTGGGACAGCCGAATCGATGCCTCGCAAGTCAAAGCCTCGGTCACCAATGGCACCGTCGAACTCAGCGGGCGCGTACCAACCTATGCCGCCCGACTCAATGCCCAGGAAGATACCGAAGTCATCAATGGCGTCGTATCGGTGGATAACAAACTTACGGTTGACTATGAAGAAGCCATGCCCGGCCCTGCCGATACTCAGCTGCAATCGAATATCGAAAACGCCTTCAGCTGGAATCCCAATCTCGATATGGGCAGCATCACCATTACTGTCAAAAACGGCTGGGTGACCCTGGAGGGAACAGTCGATACCTGCTGGAAAAAAATCGAGGCAGAGGACGTTGCCTCCAACTTTATGGGAGTTATCGGATTAACTAATAAGATGGCTGTTGTGCCCACCGAAAACGTGGTAGACAAAGCCATCGCCGAAGACATCATCGCCGCCCTCGACCGCATCCTCGATGTCGAATTCGAAAGCGTGAATGTGACAGTTGAAGATGGTCTTGTTATCCTGACCGGATCTGTCCCATCACTGCCGGCTAAACGAACCACCGATAACATCGCCTCCTATACCGCCGGCGTGTCGGGCGTCCGCAATGAACTCATGATTTCCGGAGCATAACCTCCGCGAAGTCACATCGTTGCGACCAGAAATCGCGACTCGGGAGAATTTGATTACACAATGCTGGGCAAAGCAGTAAAATTATTCAGCCTGTTTGGCTTTGAAGTCAAACTTGATTTCAGCTGGCTGATTATCGCCGTGCTGATCGTATGGTCTCTGGCTACCGGCCTGTTTCCGGTGTACTATGCCGATCTGACCACCGCTGAGTACTGGTGGATGGGTATCGCCGGCGCCATCGGCCTGTTTATCTCGATCGTCATCCATGAATTCTCCCACTCGATAGTTGCGCGAAAATACGGCATCCCCATGAAAGGCATCACTCTCTTTATTTTTGGGGGCGTTGCCGAAATGAGCGAAGAACCCGGCGATCCCAAATCGGAGATGCTCATGGCCCTCGCCGGCCCCGCCGCCAGCATCATTCTGGCCGGTATCTTCTACGGCCTGCATCTGTTCGCCGTCATCAACAACTGGACCGAACCGATCACCGGTGTCCTGATGTACCTCGCCCTCATCAACATTATCGTCGTCGTCTTCAACTTGCTGCCGGCTTTTCCGCTCGATGGCGGCCGGGTCCTGCGCGCCGCCCTCTGGAGTTGGAAACACAACCTCCGCTGGGCCACCCGGATCTCAGCCAATATTGGCTCCGGCTTCGGCGTCGCCCTTATCGTCCTCGGTGCCATCACCTTCATTGGCGGCAATTTCATCAGCGGCGTCTGGTTCTTTCTTATCGGTATGTTTTTGCGCAGCGTATCCCAGGGCTCCTACCAGCAATTACTGGTTCGCAAAGCCCTGGAAGGGGAGAGCCTGAGGAGATTCATGCGCCGCGATCCGGTAACTGTCTCGCCCGACATTACCCTGCAGCAACTTGTCGATGATTACATCTATCGCTATAATTACAAGATTTTCCCAGTGACATCAAATTCGCAACCGGTGCGCTGTATCCACATCCAGCAGGTCAAAGACGTTCCGAAAGAACAATGGTCAAACAGGACGGTCAATGATGTCGCCCGGCAATGCTCACCGGAAAACAGCATCAGCGCCGATACCGACGCTGTCGAAGCGCTCTCAACCATGCGCCAAACCGGCAACAGCCGTTTTCTGGTCATGGATAAAAACAAGCTCGAGGGAGTCATCACCCTGCGCGATATGCTTGACTTCCTGTCGCTGAAAATCGACCTCGAGGAAGCGCGATGATTAGCCTATGACCGGCATGTGTCAGGAAATGAGTCAATCCAAACAGAAAAAAGACATGAATAATCAATAAATACATGAGGAGGAACGCAATGAGTAAATGCGAAGTATGCGGCAATGAATACGATAAGGCCTTCGAAGTATCCATGGGCAATTCCAGTCATACCTTCGATTGCTTCGAATGCGCCATCAGCGCCCTGGCCCCGGAATGCACCGAATGCGGTGTGAAGATTGTTGGCCACGGCGTCGAGGCCGAAGACGATATCTTCTGCTCGGCCCATTGCGCTGGCCAAAAGGGCCACGAAGAACTGACCGATCGCGCCTGATACAATATATATCAAGTACCTCTGCTCTCAACAAGAGATGCAGCAACGGACGGTCCCGTGCGAATAGTCGTCAGTGCCCGTCCTGAAAAAAGACCCGAAAAGAAATTCAATCAGCGGGTAGAGTTGATTGAATAAACAGCCCGGCGGGTACCGTGCCTCCCCGCCGGGTCTTTTTTTGCCCAAAAATTCTAACAATGGTTCATTGTTAACTTTCCGTAATTCCACCGCTTCAACATCCCATACTGCGACCATACCCGCCAACTTCACCATTGCCTCTATACGCCCCGCATGATATATATCCCTCAGTTGTATTCACCATCCAAACAGGGGAGACCGTTGCACACAAGCAGCCACCATAAAGCCTGATTATGAAAAAACTCCTCACATATTCAGCCGCCATCATCGCCCTGATCATAATCTCCCTGATCGCCCCGCGGCCTGCGTACTCAATGCTCATCAGCCCGCTCTACGACGTCGGCCACGCCCTGCTCTACGGCCTCATCGCCATCCTCGCCCTCGGCAGCCTGGCGACGATTAAATCCCTGCGCCTCGCACCCTGGCGTCGCTATGCCGCCGCGCTGATCATCACCGCCGCCCTCGGCCTCGCCGCCGAGGCCGCCCAGTTCTTCTCCGCAGGAGAACCCAGCCTCGACGACTGGTTCACCGACATCGCCGGCGCCGGGGCTTTTTTGCTGGTCCACGCCGCCATCCGCATTCGCAAGTTACTCCCCGGCATCATACCATCACGTCGCTACCGCGCCGCTCTGTTGATCCTCGCCCTCGTCATCCTGACCGTCGCCGCCCGCCCCATGCTGCGGCTTTTCCACGGCTATGCCCAGCGCGACCGCGCCTTTCCCACTCTGGCCTCGTTCGACCGCTACACCGAGGGCTTCTTCTGGCGCCAGTACGGCGGCGCTATCCTCCGCCTGACCGATTCGCCCGCGCAGTGGCCGGCCGCCGCCGGCCGCGCCATGGCCATCGAACCGCAAAAACCCGGCCTCGCCGGCTACGGCATGATCGAAACCGCCCGGCACTGGGAAGATTACTCGCATTTCCACGCCCTCTGCTACCTC
>CAZGLR010000148.1:0-7051 GCA_964526635.1 uncultured Ignavibacteriales bacterium
GCAAAAGGTATTATATTGATGTATAAACATTGCAGGCGGCTACACAGAAAAAGACGCGCATTTTCGGGCCGCCAAGTCAGGGAGGATGTATGGCACAATTAATTCAAGTAGAAATTGGCCGCACAGGCGGCGTTGAGGGTACCTTAGAATCTACGGGCAGATTTCTGGTTTATGTATCAATAATGGCATTATTATTTTGTATATATCTTGGCGGTGAAGTTACAAAAACCAATTCTTGGGATGAGTGGAGTGAAAATGGCTACGATTTTGCTTATCTAATCATTGGCTGTGCAGGCCTAATCGGTGCAATCGTGTTCTTGAATGTTCTGAAAGGAATGTCTGAAATCATCAGGTTACTAAAATATAATAATGATTTGCCGATTTGCGGAGAGTTAACAGAAGGCTATCCAATCGTACGATATTATTGTCCAAGATGTGATAAGGAACATAGGAATAAAGTCGAACAATGTTGTGAATGCGGTGCGACATTTGCAAATAGGGATTAATATGGCATTGGAATAGGCGAATTTGCATCAACCCGGTTTACAGAGGCAATAAATGTCGGGTTCCAGTATTGGGCTTCGACAATAGTGCTTGATATAATAGGTTCAATATACTATATTATGCAGAAATTAAACAAGCAACAAGGCACTGCATTGGCGAACTGTGCACTCTTTGTAATAATCACTAACGCCAGTGAAAAGGAACTAAAGTTGGTTATAGAAATCATTACCGTTTTGATTGCGCTCTATGGAGCGGCCCTTTCAACCTATATATTTATGGACGTGGTCGGCGTACGTCCTCGTGCGCCGACCCTGGGTGCTGACGGACGAGGACGTCCGCCAGCCATAGTGAATCGGCGTTTGTCCTCGTAAGTTGGTCAGCGCAGGAAATGTAGGGCAGAACCCGTGCCGCCAAAGGCGGTCGCGAACGGAGTGAGCGAGGTTCTGCCATTGCAGCGAAGCCTTTGGCTTCGCACCGGGCGGCAGGACCTCCTTCGCTTCGCTCAGGAACTATTGCCTTGCTCGGGCACGGGTCGCTGCCCTGCATTTCCTTTTCCCCCACAGCAAGCTGTGGGGCACCCATAGCATACTCTCATCTTGAATCAGAGCCATACGGGCCACCCCGGTCTCCATCATTATTTCTATTGCCAGACCACACGATTGCCGTATAATACCACACATGATTGGCGATTTTGATAATGACTACTGGATGCGCATGGCGCTCCGTGAGGCCGAAAACGCTTACCGTATCGGCGAAGTTCCGGTCGGGGCGGTCATCACGCTCAACAATCAAATCATCGGGCGCGGTTACAATCAAACCGAAAAACTCGGCGATCCGACCGCCCACGCCGAAATCCTGGCGATAACATCGGCCGCGCAGGCCCTCGGCGACTGGCGGCTCGAGGGTGCGACATTGTATTGCACCCTGGAGCCATGCTCCATGTGCGCGGGAGCGTCGGTACTGGCCCGGATAGAACATATTGTCTATGGGGCATCCGACCCCAAATTCGGCGCCTGCGGCTCGATTTTCAATATCCCGACCGAGCCACGGCTCAATCATCGCATCACCGTCGAAGCGGGCGTCCTCGCCGACGATGTTGCCGAGATGATGCAATCATTCTTCCGCGAAATACGCAAAAATAAGGGCAAAATCCATTGATCCCCGACCATATCAATACCATGAAAGTGCTGGCCCGGATATCGCTGATGGGCTTGTTTTTCAATATCATTGTGCCGGTAGGGCTTTATGTGCTGGCCGTGGTGGCCAAAGGCGGTGATCCGCGTTCGATTCAGGGGCTGTCGACGGCGTCGTTTGCCAATACTCCCGTTACTTTCTGGGTTTTTGCTGTCGCCGGGGCGGCCGCGATTGGGTATTTGATCAAGATCCGGGGGAAGATGCCGCGCCGGCTATTGCCGCCACCCGACAGTGACGATCAGAGTCGCTTCGACCAGGCTGTCACCAACCTGGCGTATCATATGTTTGGTGTGAACAGCATTTTCACGGTGTTTGCGATTGTGACGGTGATGATTTACGATATTGCCGATTTGGCGGCGATTTTTATTATCGTGGGTATGATTTCGTATCAGCTCATCCGCCCGCGGACCAAGACCCTTGAGATGGTCTGGGCGCGGATGGGGGAGAAGTAAGTACTTAATCCCAGCTCGGCGAGTTATGGTCCGCAACCTTGAGAGGTAAGCTGTTGTTCGCTGTGGTTTTCTGTTGCTTTGCCCGCGATTGTTCGTTTTCCAACTCAGCGAGTCTCTGCTTTTTAATATACTTCAGATATACCGCTGCCGATAGATGTCTGAACGTACGGTGTTGCATTTCTACTCCTCCAGGTATTTAAGACCCTGCTCAAAAGACGCCAGACCATATTTGATGCTCCCCGAAATGTTTACGAGCAACATCTTTATTAATCGATCCAGTTCTTTTCCGGCCCGAAAATCGGCCGGCGCAATAAAATCTACCCTTTCGCTTAGCAAGAGCGATTTGCATACATCAAGGCCATTATAACTTTCTTCATTAAAAACCGCTATCGCAAATCCACCGTTTTTTCGAATGACTGTCATGCATGGTACATCTGTCAAACCATCGCCGATATACAGGATATTCTCAAACGGGATTGGCCGTTCATCCAACGGCATATGGCTGTTTATGTTTTCGTGTAATTCCTCTTTGCCTTTATTGATTCTAAAGATGAATTGCGTCTTAAGCGTATCATTAACAATGACTTTGGGGAATTTCGCGGCGCCATATTCATCATAAAAATATTCCGAGGCAAAAATTGTCCGGAAGTATTTTGCAATAGATGTCCCTTCGATGATCTCTTTCAAGCCCGCCGAAACAATGTAATGTCTGAGTTTAATATTTCTGAGATATTTTTTTGCGAATTTGTTAATACGATCAAAGTAATTCCTGACCCCTTGAAAGTATTGGATGTTTCGGGCAAGTGATTGTAGTGTTCTTCGGGTCACCGGGTATTTTGCGCTATGTGATTTATCTATCATCAGTCGCATATAGGTTAGAATTTCTTCACCCTTAGATTTAATTGACTCGGCTTTGACTTCTCTCCAAAATACCTCACCCGCCGATATTCCAATTTCCGGGAGAATCGTATATTCCTGCATAGGCTTTGGTGTCAGGGTTCCATCGAAATCATAGACAATGGCGACTGTATTATGACTAAATTGCATTCACGTATTCTCCATAAATACTAATTGCCGCGTTGGCATCCTATTTTAATAAAGTCTATGTATAATAGCAATGATGTAATCACATAAAAAAGGCCGGCCAAATGACCGGGCTTTTCAAAAATGTTTTTAAATGCATTTCGGTGCTATGGCCTGCAGTCGGGGAAAGACCGCCTAAACCATGGTCCATCTACCGGGCCACCATGGCGACCAGTTGCTCGACCGTTTTCCAGGTGCGGGTAGTGGTCTTCACGCCCAGCATTTTCGCGAAAAAAGAATTATTCAGTTTGGTCCGGCCATAGCCGTTGGGCAGGAATAAATACACGGCGTGTACCCCGAAGGTTGCTCCCTCTTCGCCCGATCTGGCCTTCTCGAATTCTGCCGGTTTTGGTGCGGGGTAGGGTTCGTCGGCAAAGGTGACATGCAGGTAGCGGGGATCGCGGTATTTCAATGGATTGGCATCTCTGATGCGGATTAACTCGGCTGACGTAAATGCCAGCGGTTCGGCCGTATAATCAAATGTACCCCTGAAAGCCTCGCGTGGACGATCGATGGTTCCCTGTGGGGCAATAGCAGCAGACCCCAGGTTATCAAACAGGCTCCGATATCTATACATACGTGGCCTAATACCAGAGTCGCAACCCATGATGTCCTCAGTCCCGGAAAAATCAACGATCCGCCGATACACACCGGTATGGCCGCCGCGATCTTCATTCAGAAAAAACAGCCCAAAACACCGAGAATCATCAACTTGATTCCCAGAGCAGCCGTGATAGTCGAGAGATTCAGGTTTTAGTTTTCATCAGGTTGCTGCAAAAGGATAGTACATCGCAGGTTGTTTATCTCAACACTGTCCAGCGGTTGTTTCGCAAGACCATCAATAATCTCAATCAGACACCGCACCCGGTACTCACCCAGGTTGCCATCGATAATCATTTTCTGCCATGGAAGCATTTGCTCACGCTTGTGATCAATTTGTTTTCTGATAAACACTGCCAGATCCAGCGTCACTGAATCACCAGTGGTATTTTGTCGGATGTCCATCTTTGCCCGACGCGATTCCCAGTTGACAGTGATGGTATCATCCGCCAGATAATACATCCGCTCCATATCCATGTTATAATCTGCTGTAAAGGTTACATAATTGTTAAAATCCTTAGTCGGTATAAAATGATGGTTATCCAATCTCAGCGAAAAATATTCAGGTTCGCCTGGCCGCCGTGCGCCCTGACCATACTCAAACCCCAAACCGTGCGCAATAATCTCATTCGCCTGATACCATGTCGTATCAAGCGCGTGAGTGATGACACTATCATCAACCAGCGATGCAAACACCTCCGGCGTGTGCCATTCATTGAGATACCGCACAATGCTGCTCATGTTCTGGAGATCATCGGGAGCGATGTCCTTGAATTGGTCCTGTGATTCTGGGGGGAGATCATATTTCGCCAGCATTGATTCCAGCCGCTGCAACTGGCTGGCTTTTGATACCGAAAATGCACTCTGGGGGCCATACGTTGATAACAATGCCAGCACACACAGCACAATCGGGATAGCACGGATATCCTTAACCCGGCTGATAATGAAATACGCGGTAACAATGACCAGCCCCAGGGCCATGACGATAACAAAATAGCGATTTTCGGTGATGCCGTATTCCGACACACGGCGCCATATGGCCAGAGCCAGCATAATGACAAGCGGAATCAACGCCCGGAAAAACCAGCGGTAAAAGACCGGGATCCATTTATTTTCAGCGAAATTGCGTAAGGGATGCAGCAGCAGCATCGACAATATGCCAAAGACAGAATACCACAAAATTAAAAGCGAGACCCACCCGCGCGGCCAGTTCCAGGTGATAACAATCTTTGCCTCATACGAGATCAAAATAGCAAAATACAGCAGCACCAATGGCAGCAGAATATAGGCGCTGAAAATCTTGAGGGCCGTGGGGTACTCAAACTTCGCTTTGGGCTCAGCATCGAATTTCGGAATCCCACCGATAAACAGCCAGGTATTGATTATCCCCGCACAGATAACCCACAGCTCGAAATACCATTGTTCGTCAATATCCATCCCGAAAAGATTATCCAGCGCGGCCAGCGCAATTGTTAGCCCGAGAAACAAAACCGCCGAAAACAATGCCGAAATCAGGATACGAAGAAACAGCGCTTTGTTATATTCCCAGAAGCTGTCCGAATCCGAGCGAGTCACAAACGGAAAAAACGACACCAACAAGTGCAGTCCGATCGCCAGCAAAAAGAAACGGGCGATACTCTGCTGAGGAAATTCAACCAAATCAGGCAGCGACCAGTAATAGAGGCCGAGAACCACAAATCCAGCTACTGTCGCAAAGGTCAGCCATGACCGTTTCCATTGAAACCGCTCGGCAGTAGTCGTCAGTGCGATAAACAGCGGCAGTCCCAGGGCTGATGAAAGAAGCAGTCGGATAAATGTCGCCATGACATCATCGCCGGGGTCTTCAATCAAGACAATCGCGGCGATCGTACCGACAACAGCGCACAGCAGGACTGCCGGTAAACGGCGCGCTGAGGCTATCGCTTTCGCCCAGACCTCACTAATTGATGGTATCTTCGATAACAGATTCATAAACCGCAACTTTTTTTACAAATGGAGTCACCGAGTACAAATAAAGTAAATATTACGGCCAGGGCCGGTGCAATTAAAATAGTTTGCCAGTCTCAATTACCGCTGGTAGCGGCGACCATGGCCGGGATCAGCACCGCAACCATGATGGCTGCCTGGACGGCATCCATAATTTCTTTAACTGCTTTGGCTGTGGCCTCGCCGGCGGCAATATCCTTGATGCGCTTTTTCCGCGACCTCAAGTCCTGTTTGTCAAACTTGGTTCGGAGGAGATGGCTGTGATGGGCCAGGGCGATAATCACAGCGTCGCGCGGATCGACATCGGCGGCATCGGAGAAGATCGCTTTACGCAGACGGTCCACCACTTTGCGTTCCGGCATCGGATTTACTTCAGGATACATCTTGCGGGTGAATATGAGCAGGATTTTCCCCTCATCTTCACGCAGTATGCCGCGACGGCATAACTGCTGCGCAGCGCGATGACGGATTTTTTTCAGATGCGCCAGCCGTTGTACCCATGTTTTCAACGATGCCCGCCGATTGGCGGTTTTGATTTTCTCCAGCGCTTCGTCGAGGAGATCATCGCCAAATGGCTGTGGATCGATCAGATTCACCAATTGTTTTTTTGGATTCTCCCGATCGAGTTCAATCCGGCGGGCCAGCAACAATTCCGATAATATCGCCGCCGCCAGGCTGTATTCGATTGTTTCCGAAGTCTGCAGTGTGCCGGTTTCCTCCCGCAGCGCCAGCAGCATGAATTCTTCATAAAGATATAAATCGTGTGTCATGCCTGCAGTATATTCCTTCGGCCTTAGCCAGTCAATATAAATGGCTGCCGGCAAAACCTGTAATTTGGGGATGACGGGGGAGTGGCTATCCTGTGTGAGCATCCGAGAACCATCACGAGCTATTCACGCACCATCACACAATCTGTCGCAACACACTCATCGCCTCGGCATAACCGCGTTCGGTCAAATCCGGAATCTGCCCGGTGTCGAACATGTTGAATCCGGACATATCCGGCTTCAGTGTTAAATCCGCCCGCTCCGTGATCCGTTTGGATGCCTCCATAATATGCAGCGAAAACGTGTTGAGAATAATCTCCATAATATTACCTGGAGTGTGATAAGCATGATTGGCGTACAAATCGACCCCGATAGTGAAATCCGCGCCCATGTCGGCCAACGGCGACATGGGGACGTTCTCGAAAATGCCGCCATCGACCAGAAGGTCGTCATTGATCTTGACCG
>CAZGLR010000149.1:0-6914 GCA_964526635.1 uncultured Ignavibacteriales bacterium
AAGCTCAGTTTCGTCAATTTATCAAAGCCTCAATGACAAGCTGGCTGGAAAAAGGACAAACCTGTCGGCGCCGGAACGACCCGTTCGGCAACCACCGACGTATTGCCGCCATCGATTGCAATCGCTCCGGAAATATGCAAGTACCGATAGCCGCGAATAACCTCGGCAAACTTGTGATAGACATCGGGGAAGAGGACAACCTCGAAGGTATCATCCAGATCCTCAAAGGTCAGAAACACCATAGGCTCTTTTTTCTCGCGCGTCCTGATTCGCTTGACATCAACCAGCCATGCCGCGGCATTGAAGACCGCCCGGTCGCCATTCTGAAAACGATGAATACGCTCGGCCAGTTTCTCGCCTTTGAAAGCAGGCAAAATTTCCAGTGGATGGGCACTGGCCGAGATTCCCAATACGTCTCGTTCATAACGAAAACGGTCATACTCCGAAATCGCGTTGAACCGGGGCAGCTTCTTCGCCCGCGGGATCATCATGCGGCCGCCAAACAAGTCATCGCCATCACGCGATTTACCGCTCCGCGTCCCGCGCGATGGTCCCCCACGCAGGCGAAGCCGCCACAACAATCGCGAACGATCCTCTTCGATAGCATCAAATGACCCCGCCTTGATCAAATTCTCTGCCTCGATCTCCTGAAGGCGAACCCGCGACAGGAAATCATCGAAACTCGCATACGGCCGCCCGGTCAGAACCTGGTTAATCGTATTGAACTCCAGTTCCCGCACCCGATCCAGCCCGAGATACAACGCATTATCGTGCAATGTCACATTCTCACCGCTGATATTGATATCCGGCGGTTTGATAGCCAAACCCATCCGCCGCGCTTCCTCGATATACACATTCACCGGATAGTACCCGCCGCCGTTATTGATCACTGATTGAATGAACACGTGCGGATAATGAACTTTGAAATACGCTGACTGATAAGCCAGAAAGGCATAAGTCGCGGCATGAGCTTTACAGAACCCGAAGCCGGCGAATTTCATCAACAGTTGAAACACCCGCCCGGCTGTCTCGACCGAAACGCCATTGGCAATCGCGCCATCGAGAAAACGCTGAAACAATTGCCTGATGCGTCCCCTGGTGCGATCCTTGGTCATGGCACGGCGCAGCAAATCCGCTGCCGGCAGATTAAACCCGGCGATCTCACGCGCGCATAGCAACACCTGTTCCTGATATATAAACACCCCATGTGTTTCGGCCAGTACCTCCGCCAGTCGCCGATCGGGATAGCTGACTTCCTCGAGGCCGTGATGACGGTCCAGAAAATTCTTCTTCATTCCCGAATCCGATGCTCCCGGACGAATTACCGCCAGGGCCAGAGTGATGTCGTTTAACTCCATCGGTTGCAAATCGCGGAGCACCGCCCGCAGTCCCGGTGACTCGATCTGAAACGCTCCGATCGTTTTGCCCGAGCGCAGCAGATCATAGGTGGCGTCGTCATATTCGGGAATCTCGAAATCCGGACCATCGACCTGGCGGGCATGCTCAAGGCAATCGACAATCACTGCAAAACCCCGCTGCCCCAGAATATCGATTTTGATCAAGCCCGTTTTTTCGGCCTGATACATATCGCATTGCGTAATCACGATTCCCTTAGTTGCCCGTTCCAGCGCGACATAATCAGTAATCGGTCCTGGGGTAATCACAATCCCGCCGCAGTGAATCCCCAAATGCCGTGGAAAATTATCCAGACGGCCCGCATCGATCAGGATTGGCCCGAAACGGCGCAAATCGGCCTGAAACGACGGCGGCAAATCTTTGACCGCCCTCTCGATCTCTCCCGGATTGACATGCGGCAGCCGTTTGGCAAAACGGTTGATTTCCTCCGGGTCGAGCCCGCGTGCTTTGGCGATTTCGCGCACCGCCATCCGTGCCCGAAAACGGACATAGGTCGCCATCATCGCCACCCGATCGTGGCCATAGGTATCATAGATATAGTCGATGACATCATCGCGCCGCCGCCAGTCAATATCCAGATCGATATCCGGCGGATCGCTGCGGGCTTCGTTGAGGAACCGCTCGAAATATAGCTTCTCCCGGATTGGATCAACCTGGGTGATATCCAGCGAATACGCTACCAATGATCCCGCCGCCGAACCGCGTCCAACTATGGGGAGACCTCTCTGGCGGCAATGATCCACAATCCCCGACACGATCAGAAAATAATCGGTGAACCCGGTCCGGGCGATGACCTCCAGTTCGAAATCAAGACGGGCCTGATATGCTCCACCGATGTGGCCCTTTTTCTTCGCGAGGCTGTCGCACACTTTTTGCCGTAACTGTTCGGCCTTGTCGCCATCGATGCCCGGATGCTCCGGCAGATGCCACCGATGCGGCGGGAAATTCACCTGGCACCGCTGGCCCAGAATATGCGCCTCGGCGACCGCTTCCGGGATATGGCGAAAGCGCCTTGTGACTTCACTTCGATCCGGGAAAAAGCCCATCAGGTCATCGCCGGGGGTGCCATTGAGATCCTCGACCAGAGCGTTGACATCGATTGCCCGCAGCAGGCGATGGAAGCGATAGTCCTCGCGTTCTAAAAAACTCACCGAGGGACTCGCCACCGGGCGGACGCCATACTCAACCACTATCTGTTCCACGCGGCGATCCTCGCGGCCCGACAGGGCCAGATAAATGTCGCTGCCGTATATCTCGCGCAGTTGCCCGAAATCGCAGCCCACTGGCGCCAGACAAAGGACACTATCGCGATGATTGGCCAGATCAGCCGGAGAGACCATATCCGCAAGTTGCCGCAACGTCACCAGGCGGCACAAATTCTGATAGCCGCCATAATCGGCTGCGATCAGATGCAACTGGCCCAACTCGGTCGTCAGCCGTATGCCCAGAAGCGGGTTAATCCCGGCATCGCGGCACCCGCGATAAAAATCAGTTGCGGCATAGAGATTGTCATTGTCGGCCAGCCCGAGATGCTCCACGCCACAGGCGGCGGCCCGCTCGATCAACTGCTCCGGGAAGGCGGTCCCCCAGAGCAGCGAGAAATTACTTCGACAAGCCGGGAGTGCGTAGCTCATAGCCGGTTGTTTTCTTGTTATAGAGATTCTGCATGGATATCGTGCGCCCGGTGGTCACCGCCAGAAATCCATAGCGATTGCGAATTTCGTCGATACTCCCCAGCAGCCGTTCGTTCTTTTCGGTGTGGTCGAGAATAAAGGACTCCGCCCGGGCGGCATTCTTGAGATTCGATACCATGACGCCGACAAACCTGATCCCTTTGCGCCGCCGATGCAGGGTCGTGAACATATGCTGCGCCCGCTCATACAGAATTTTCTCATCCCAGGTGGGGGAGACAGTGGCGTGGCCCTCGATCTGCTCGAAATCGTTGTAACGGAATTTGACTGTCAGGCGGCACGTCTTCTTGTGAATATCGCGAAGCCGTCGGCAGGCCCGTTCCAGCAGGTAGTAGAAATGCGCCAGTAACAGATCACGGTCGGTCAAATCTTCCGATAAGCCCGTCTCGCGATTGATGGAGCGTATCGCCGAGAAATCGCGGATCAGGGGGCCGTCCTCGCCGAAAGCGTACGATGCAAACTTGCGGCCATTGCGCCCGAAGACAGTAATCAGGTATTCC
The DNA here is from genome assembly GCA_964526635.1 of uncultured Ignavibacteriales bacterium. Lineage (GTDB taxonomy): Bacteria > Zixibacteria > MSB-5A5 > GN15 > JAAZOE01 > CAZGLR01. The sequence goes on from CAZGLR010000149.1 coordinate 3,608, forward strand.
TCCGGAATGCGCTGCAGGTCACCGATCGTCTTGACACCCATCTCGTTGAGGATCCGTTTGTTAACCCGTCCCACGCCGGGGATTTTCTCGACCGGCAATGGCGCCAGCCACTCAGCCTCGGTGCCCGGCTCGACAATCGTCAGATTGTCCGGCTTGATAATCTCCGATGATATCTTCGCGACAACTCGCGACGTCGCCACCCCGACCGAGGTGGAAAAATCTAATTTTTCGCGCACGACCCGTTTGATCCGCTGAGCCAGCTCCAATGGCGTCCCGAATTGCCGTTCGAGGCCGGAAATCTCAAGGCAGGCTTCATCGGGCGAAATCTGATCGACGCGCGGCGTATGGTCCCGCAGGATGTCCATAAACTGCTCGGAATACTGCTCATAGGTGTGCCAGTCGCCCTTGAGATAGACACCATCGGGCAGAATCCTGGCCGCTTCGTAGAAGTTGGTGCCCATGCGGATGCCGTATTTTCGCGCCTCATAGCTGGGGCAATAGACAATCCCGCGATCGTATTTTTCGCCGCCGATCATGACCGGTCGGCCTTTGAGCGCGCGATTTATCGACTGCTCGACCGAGGCCAGAAAGGCATCGACATCTATGTACAGATACAGCGCCATATGTATATATTAACGCCATAACCTGCACAAATGTACATCACATTTTGAGTCTTACTGATTTATAGCGACAGTGGTACCTGCCCGAAGGGTGGGTTTATATTTCAGGCACTCGAGGATGCCTTTTCATAAAAAATAAAAATTTCGTGGCTGGCGGACGTCCCCGTCCGCCAGCGATCATGATTGGCGCACGCGGACGTACGCCAATCACGAATGCAGCCCACGACTGGGTCGTGGGCTTGAAAAGATGATGAGCTAAATGTGAATTACATCAAGATCAGAATATTGGATGAAAGTCAGAGTAACCGTGATTCGGGCTTTGGTATAGCTGTCGGTAATGCACCATCAGCTCATCTTGGATATAATCCCACGACTTCGGCCTGATGAAAAGAGATATATCAACGCGGCGGTCCTGGCAATTGATATGGCTGCTGCCAATTAATGGACAAGGCCGTCTCTTCATCAGCCTCGTAGTGGGCGACAGGTTGAGTTAATTTTGGGTCTACTTCCTACCCCTTCTCGCCGATGCCCAGCGCTGTCTTGAAGGCCGGGATCAGTTCCCTGCGATGCAGGATATGGAAAAACACCGCCAGCACAATATAAATCGCCGCCACTTCCATACGAATCTCGGCAAACACCAACTGCGCCCCAAACAAGGTAAATAACAACATCCCGTGAACCCGATTGAACTTCAACGCCACCAGTATCGCCACTGCGAAAATCGACTGCGCCGAGGTGAGATACAACTCATGATCCTGCAGCGTATCCAGCACAAACGGCCGAATTGACTGCCCGGAAATAGCATACACCAGCGGAATCGTCCCCACCAAAAGTGTCCATTGATTGACTTTCGATGAAATAAGCACGCGCAACGATGAACTGGCGTGCCCGCGCAGCGCCCATGTCGCCGCCACGATAAACTCCGGAGCTTCCGAGGCAATCGGCGCGAGCCATTGGATAAGGAAGAATTCATTGATATTCAAAAACTTGCCGGTTTCGATCAGCGATTCGGCAAATGGCTCCGCGACAATAAAAATCACCGCGCCGGCATACAAAAACAAAACCGCCGTCGAAATCCGCCGGCCGGTTCTGCCCATATTTCCCAGAATCCGTACCGGGCCGACTACTTCGGGTTCGACGGTCTCCATCTGCGACGCCCGCCGCGTATATAGTGCAAACAATGTCACCAGAATCAGGGTATCAAACAGGTTCAGACTGCCCTTCAGCGGGATCGTGAACGAGTAGATGGTCGCCATGGCCAGGTAGAAAATTTCCACCCGCTGGGATTTGTCGAGGATGATGGCTGTTTTCTTTTTGGCCATCACAAACAAAAACAGGACAAGTGGCCAGCCCAGGCCGACCAGAATACGGTTGGCGCCGGTCATGTTGGCGATGGCATATTGAGCCTGCGCGGGATCATGGGCCGCTTTCCAGGTGAAGACAAAATCGACAGCATATTCCGGCAGCACTGCAATCAGCGCCAGAATCGCCACGGCCAGCGACTCGGAAATTTCAATCTGGGCCGCCTCGGCTCCCCACGACAGCAAGAACGCCGCCCCGAAAATCGCGCCACCAAAGATAAGGGCGCTGACAAACGGCGGAATATGGAAATGGAGATAGGCCTGCAGCACGCCCGGCAGGCACACCACAAAGCCGAAAATTAAAAGCGCATAATGAATGCCGTGTACGGTATAAGTCTGTTCGCGCTTTCGTTCCTCACTCATAAGCCCGCTGCAATCACCACATTAAAAGGAAAAAATAGCCGGTATCAATTACTTGAATTTTTCCATCGCTTCTTCCATCGAATCGGCGACATCAAACACCTCGGTTAACCGGGTGATAGTGATGATCTTGTCGATTTTTTCGGTCAAATTGGCCAGCTTGAGTTCACCCTTTTGTTCTTTGAAGGTCGTCGAATGGTGAATCAGGCGGCCCAGCCCGGTGGAGTTGATCCAGTCGCATTTGGCCAGATTGATGATGGCTTTTCTCCGTCCCCGGCCCAGAATCGAGTACAGCTTTTCATCGAGAGGCGCGAAATCATCGCCGCCCATGATTTTACCCTGGACCTCGATAACATCGACATCGCCTTGTTCGTAGTGTTTGAATTTCATATGTGCCTCAGTCTTGAGAGTGTCTGTATTCACCTGTCAATTTAGATATCTATAGTACGAAAAAAAGACCCCGATTGCCAATGATTTTCACAGGCCGTATTTGACTTTATCCACAATGTGCGATATACTACGGCTCATTAAAAACAGCCCATTTCAAAATTGAGATAATAAGGCGCGACAAACAGTTATGAGCAATCTGGATTGTATTTTCAAACCCCGGTCGATAGCCGTAATCGGGGCCTCCTCCCGCCGCCATACCATCGGTCGGGAAATTCTGCACAATCTGATAGATTATGAGTTCAATGGCAAAATCTTCCCGGTCAACCCCAAGGCCGGGGTGATCCATTCGATCAAGGCGTATTCGACTATCCTCGATGTCCCTGATTCGGTCGATATGGCTATAATCGCCGTCCCCAAACAATTCGTTCCAGCCGTGGCCGAACAGTGCGGCGAAAAGGGTGTCAAGGGTCTGGTGGTCATCTCGGCCGGCTTCAAAGAGGTTGGAGGCGAGGGGATCAAACTGGAAAATCAACTGCTCGAGGTCTGCCGGAAATGGGGTATGCGCCTGGTGGGACC
>CAZGLR010000150.1:0-4212 GCA_964526635.1 uncultured Ignavibacteriales bacterium
GGTCTTGCCGGTGAACCGAAATATGCCTGCTGGCCATCGAGCGACTTGGTGACGCCCGATTGTGCAGCGACCATTGCTTCATCGCCGATCTCGATATGTCCCACTATGCCGACCTGCCCGGCCAGGATGACACCCCGGCCGAGCCGTGATGACCCAGAAATACCGACCTGTGCCACGATAATCGAATTCTCGCCCACTTTGACATTGTGCGCAATCATCACCAGATTATCAATTTTAACCCCACACTCGATGATAGTCGGCCCGATAGCGCCGCGATCAATTGTCACATTGGCGCCGATTTCGACATTATCGTGAATTTCTACCCAGCCGACCTGGCGGATCTTTTTATATTCCTTGCCCTTTTCCACCGGGGCAAATCCGAAGCCATCGGCCCCGATAACGGTTCCCGGATGGATAGTGACGTTATTGCCGATTTTTGTCTTATGTGTGATTGTCACATTGGGATGAATCTCGCAGTCCGATCCGATTGTCGTCCCGCGACCGATAAAGGTCCCGGCTCTGACGACAGTCCGTGGGCCGATCGAAACTTCATTTTCAATAACCACCCGCGGCCCGATTTCGCATTCATCAGGGATGTTGACGTTTTCGCCGATGATTGCCGTTGGATGCGTTACCCAGTTTATGGGGTAGACTTTGGGGTACATGATATCGACGATTCTCGAGAAAGTCAGGTAGGGATTATCATCGACAATCGCTGACCATTTCTCGATCTCAACATATGGAGAAACCACCAGAGCTGAGGCTTTGGTGGTTTTCAGGTATTTTTTGTAGGCCGGGTTGGCCAGAAAAGAAATCTGGCCCTCGTCAGCTGATTCGATAGGCGCGGCCGAATAAATTTCAATGTTGCCATTGCCGACATATTTGGCACCAACTTTTTCGGCCAGTTCGGCGACAGTAAAAGCCACAGGACTACTCTTCGGCTTCGAGGATTTCGATTATCCGGTCAGTGACATCCAGTTCCTTTTTGGCATAGGCCAGTCCGGATGAATTGAAGATGAAGTCATACCCCTCTTCAATCGCGAGCCGTTCGATAGCGGCCTGGATTTTATCATAGAGCGGCTTGACCAGCTCCTGCATGCGCCGTTCGGCTTTACCACCGGGGCCGGAAATTTCACGGGTAAATGATTCCAGTGCCTGCTGCTTGGCCTGCAGGGCGGCTTCCTTTTCGGTTTTCTTCTCAGCCGAAAGAATCAGTTTCTGCCGATCGTATTCCTGGAACATTTCCTGCAATTCCTGTTCCATGGACGCGGCTTCCTGCTCCCATGCTCTCAATTCCGCATCGAATGTTTCCTGAGCCCGGGCCCATTCCTGGTAATTCTTCTGGATCTTTTCCGAGTCGATATACCCAAACTTTTGTGCCCAGACACTGCCCTGACAGAAGAGCAGCACAACTATCGTAACCAGCGCTAATCTCTTGAGAATGGACATACGTGTGACTCCTTATCTTGAATGCCGCGCAGCGAACACGATGTTCAGCAGCGGCGACTGATTTTCATGCGTTAGAACCCTTGTGATACCTGGAAATGGGGTCGCCATCCGGTCGGTTCGCCATAGAGTTCGTTAAAGGCGTAACCGAAGTCAAATCCAATGACGCCGACACCCGGCACCACCAGTCGGAAACCGACACCGGCGCCGTAGAAGAGATCTGAAAACGGTTTGATATCTTCCCTGCTCAACCATGAGTTACCGGCATCCGCAAAGGCAAGGGCATAAATCTGACCCGGCACCAGGGGCATCTGCAACTCTACATTATACACCGCCTCGGCGATACCGCGCAAAAATGCGCCGGATCGACTGCGCGGTGTCACGCCGGCATCTTCATACCCTCGAATCTGGCCGTCGGGATCGACACCACCCGGCGAGAATCGCTCCGAATATGGTATATCATCGTTGTTATGTGCACTAATATATCCGAACCTGACTTTGCCGACCACTGACATCCCCCAGAATAACGGAACATATTTGTGAATATTGGTCGTATGCTTGTAGAAATCCCAGCGTCCGCCGAGCAGTCCTCCCGAAACTTCACCGGTATAACTGATAACCGATCCCTCGGTTGCGAAAATCGGAAGGTCGCGGCTGTCGCGCTCGATAGTAAACGCCATCGATGATGTCCGGAGCCATTCTTCATTAAACGACTGCAGGGAATTCTCGAATGGCGTGTACACCGTATCACCCTCCGGGGTAATCTGAAACTCACCATTGTCGCGCAAGTAATCATCGTCGAAATCGTGATACTTGACATCTTCGAAACGATACCGGAGGAAGACCTTGGTGTATGTATCCGGCCAGGTCAGGCGCCGTCCCAGTCGAACCGAGGCGCCGCGCCGGGCTTCATCGAAGTCATCATACCAATTGCGGTTGAGATCATAAATCTCGAATCCGGCCAGGGTCGGGGTGTCGAACATCCACGGTTCGGTAAATGATAAAGATACCGAATTGCGTCGTGATCCAAACTCGAAATTCAAACTGAGATTCTGGCCCATACCGCGGAAATTGGGAATCCCCAGACCAAAGGTTCCGACCAGTTTATCCTGTCCGGAATAACCGGCGCCAGCGGAAACCTGGCCGGTTGGTTTCTCTTCGATACCGATAATAAGGTCGATATCACCGGAGGGCAGATCACGGATATTGGGTTCGACATTCGAGAAGTAATTGAGCGCCATGACATCGCGCAGCGAGCGCATCAAGAGCGACCGCCGGAACGTATCGCCCGGTCGCAGACGGAGTTCTCGCCGGATAACTTTATCTTTGGTCTTGGTATTGCCGGCGATTTCAATCATCCTGACTTCCGAGGGGAGACCCTCAACGATCCCGAATTGAATGTCAATGATCGTATCACGGGTCTGGCGTACAGGATCTATCCGGGCCCGAAGATACCCCTCTTCCTGGTAGGCCGAATACAACTCACTCAGCGATTCGGTATATTTTTCTTCGTTAAACACATCACCCGGTTTAAAAGTCATCGCACGATCGAGTTGTTCATCCGTATACAGGGAATTGCCCTCGAAATCGACAGTACCGAAATAATACTGCGGTCCCTCGTAGATCTCGATGAAGATCTTCATCATGTTGGCGGCGGTATCAACCGAGAAGGAATCGGAAATGATATACGCGTCAATAAAGCCCCGGGAATGGGCAAAGTCGATAATCTTTTCCTTATCGAGGGGCCATTCTTCCTTCTTAAATGTCGATGACAGAAGGAAACCGCGCTTGCGGTTGCGCATCTTGCTGACCATCTTGCGGGTATCGAGTTCTTGAGTACCGGTCAGAATGGTCTCTTCGACTTTGATCTTATCTCGTTCTTTGATTCTAAAGGTCAGATCGACGCGAGTGGAATCAAACGAATAATCATAATCGGGCGTGATGTCGGCCAAAAAATACCCGCGCGTGGTATACTCGGAGCGAATTTTGTTGATCGCCTGAGTGACCATATGCTCAGTAATATAGCCGCCGGGTGTGATGCGGACCATCTCGGTCAGTTCTTTATCTTTGACTTTCTTGTTGCCGCTGTAGGAAATGCTGTTGAGCTTGGGGTATTCTTCCACAACTATAATGAGGATGACACCGCGCGGAACCTCTTCGACCTCGATACGGACATCTTTGAAGATACCCTTGGCAAAGAGATTACGAACAGCATCCTGCACATCGGCGCCTATCAGGGAGGCGCCGATGCTAAAGTCGGCGACATTTTTGATCAGCTTTTCCGATGCGAAGATATTGCCCTCGACGCGCACGTCGGTGATTTCCGGCGCTTGTTGGGCACGGGCTGTCGGGGTCAGCCCGGCGCAAAACGATATTGCCAGAAGCAACACCGTCAGCACACATGTCAATGTATCCCTACTCCGAGTAAACTCCATTAAAATACCGGCACCTCAGGATGGTGTGTTAATTCGCGTGATCTTCAACTCCGTGAATTTTTGCCGGTGACCGCGAGTACGGCGATATTTGGTGCGCCGCTTATATTTGTAAATCAGTACCTTGTCATCCAGACCATGCGATACCACATCAGCATCGATCGTGGCGTCTTCGACATAGGGCGTACCGACCCTGGCACCGGCGTCATCGGAGATGAGAAGCACCTTATCGAGAGTAATTTTGTCGCCGACATTGCCATCGAGAAGGGGGACGCGGACCGATGCGCCTTCTTCAACCCTGACCTGGAATCCGCCCGTTTCCACTACAGCATAC
>CAZGLR010000150.1:4222-6644 GCA_964526635.1 uncultured Ignavibacteriales bacterium
ACATAAACGCAAATCCTCCAAAGAGTTTACCTCAATCCTAAACCATAGAACATACGCGGATTTGCCGGCAAGTCAAGCAAAATCAACACTCTTCTCCACAGACGGTTGTCGACTCTGTTTCTGTCCTCCCTTATACCGACGAGATAATAGATCGTTCGGTTTAATATCCCGCCGCATCGACCACGGAACTTTTTGTCCACAAAGAACTTATTTACAATTGATGAGCGCCCGGCGCAAGTTTGAAATCATAAATATGTGATTGAAATAGCGCCAAAACCTGTTATGTTATTTAACTATGGATAAATTCAAACTGGTCTCGACATACACCCCGCGCGGCGATCAGCCCGAGGCAATTCGACAACTGGTCGAGGGGCTCAAACGCGGCGACAAATTTCAAACCCTTCTCGGCGTGACCGGATCAGGGAAGACGTTCACGATGGCCAACGTCATCGCCGCCGTAAACAGACCCACCCTGATTCTCTCCCATAACAAAACCCTGGCGGCACAGCTGTTCGGTGAAATGAAAGCCTTCTTTCCCGACAATGCTGTCGAGTTCTTTATCAGCTATTACGACTACTATCAGCCCGAGGCCTATGTTCCGACGACTGATACCTATATCGAAAAAGATACGTCGATGAATGACGACATCGACCGTCTGCGGCTGCGGGCCACTTCGGCCCTGATGGAGCGCCGCGACGTCGTGATTATCGCCTCAGTGTCGTGTATCTACGGCCTCGGGTCGCCATCGGATTACAAGAAACTTCTCATGTTTCTCGAAGTCGGCGAAGAATGTGATCGCGACGATGTCATCCGTCAGTTGATCAATATCCATTACAATCGCAATGATGTTGATTTCTCACGCGGCAATTTTCGGGTACGTGGTGATGTTATCGAGCTGATTCCGGCGTATCGCGAGGATGCCCTGCGCATCCAGTTTTTCGGCGATGAAATCGAGAAGATCACGACCTTCCACCCGCTGACCGGCGAAATACTTCAGGAGCGCGACCGGGTGGCGATTTATCCGGCCAAGCACTTTGTGACGACCGGCCCGCAGCTTGAAAAAGCAATTGTGTCAATCGAGGCCGAACTGGCCCAGCGGCTCACCCAGTTTCGGGCCAATAGCAAACTGCTCGAGGCCCAGCGGCTGGAATCACGCACCAAATATGATATCGAGATGATGCGCGAAATCGGCTATTGCAGCGGGATAGAAAATTACAGCCGTCATTTGACTAACCGTGAGCCGGGCGAACGGCCCTACACTCTGATCGATTTCTTCCCCGAGGATTTTTTGACAATCATCGATGAATCGCATCAGTCGCTGCCGCAGGTGCGCGGGATGTTCGCCGGCGACCGATCGCGCAAGGAAACACTGGTTGAACATGGTTTCCGGTTGCCGTCGGCGCTGGATAATCGTCCGTTGTATTTCGAGGAATTCGAATCGCTTCAGAAGCAGATTATCTTCGTCTCGGCCACCCCCGCCGACCTTGAACTCGAAAAATCAGGCGGAGTGGTAGTCGAGCAGGTGATTCGCCCCACTGGTCTGATCGATCCGGTCATCGAGGTACGCCCGGTGACAAATCAGGTCGATGATCTCGTTGCCGAAATCCGCGACCGGGTGCGCGTCAAAGAACGGATTCTTGTCACGACACTGACCAAACGGATGGCCGAGGATCTCACCGATTACCTGGTCAAACTCAACGTGCGCGCCAAGTATCTCCATAGCGAGATTGATTCGATTGACCGTACCGAACTGATTCGCGATCTTCGTCTGGCGCAGTTTGATGTCCTCGTCGGGATCAACCTGTTGCGCGAGGGTCTCGATCTGCCGGAGGTGTCGCTGGTGGCTATTCTCGATGCCGATAAAGAGGGTTTCTTGCGTTCGGCACAGTCGCTGATTCAGACATCCGGACGGGCCGCGCGCAATGCCGCCGGCAAGGTCATCTATTATGCCGACGTCATCACCAATTCGATAAAGCGCGCGATGGAGGAAACCAGCCGCCGCCGCGAGAAGCAGCTTACCTACAATAAAGAACATGGCATCACGCCTGAGACCATCCGCAAGACGCGCGAGGAGATTATGCGCTCGACGCTGTTTGCCGATTCCAAAACAGTCGAAGAGCCGGGTATCGAGAAGCCATCGTTTTTCAATGATATGACGCATGAGGACCAGGTGGTCTTCTTGAAGAAAGCAATGCGCACTGCGGCTGATAATCTCGAATTCGAAACCGCCGCGACATTGCGCGATGAAATCAAGAGCATCATGGAGAAGATGAAGAAGTCGAAAACGAGGGGATGATCCTATCCCCAGGCCGGGTGCCCCACAGCTCTGCTGTGGGGAAAATGAAGTTTGAAAATTAAATCAAAAAACCCCACTCGGATGCCGAGTGGGGTACCGGGGTGAGGTACGCGGGTACCGCACCCG
>CAZGLR010000151.1:0-4439 GCA_964526635.1 uncultured Ignavibacteriales bacterium
CTTAGATGCGCCGTGGAGGCTCCTGTGGTTGCGATTATTTTGCGTTTTCTTGAAGCGTCGATGCCATCGGCATCGACACCGCCATAGAGTCGCCCGAGGTATTTCTTGGCCCAGCGGGCGGCCCAGCCGGTATCGTTGAGCTGGCGCTGCTGAAAATCGGCGAATTCTTGTGCGACTTCAGTCGGAGTCAACATAAACCGGCGCAATTTAGTTCGTGCGAGCGGGCTCTTGAATTGCTTGACGCGGTCGATTATTTCGGACCATTTGTCGGTGCCGTTATAGGTCTCGAAAGGTGTTTGATTCTTTTTTACGTTCCTGTTTTCGGCAGCTTCGCAAATTGTTTTATTGAGAAAAGAATTATCGAGACTGCGGTGAAATGGTATGATATGTTCGACGTCGAACTGCGGATGATCACCGAGTAGATCGTGGAGTTTGAATCTTTTGCCGGTATAGGGGCAGGTCCATCCGCATTCTTGGGCAAGGACAACTTTCTGGATGTCATCCCGGCTGGGATTCTCGATACCATATTCCTCGATAATTTTTTTGGCCGCGTCGGCTCTTTCCTTTTCGTTCCGCCGCATTTTGAGGGCAGTGTCGAGTCTCTTTTTGGCGGTTTGTTTGACCTGCCGGGCCAGTTCGATATGAATACTCTCCGGCTTGCCATATTTCTTTATCAGGGCATTGACCACATGCCGGAGTTCGGTCAGGCTGCGCTCGACGATGGGATTGCGGAGGGTTGTAAAAACTTCTGTTACCGGCGGCAAGTGATCGATGGCACTGCCTTCATAACTCCATCGATCCGGATAGCATTCTTTGATGGCGGTTTGCAAAGGGTCGCCATTTCGAAGATGCGGGAGTAATTTTTCTATCGCCCTGAGGGAAAAACGACAATAACCGGTCTCAAGCGATTTTCGACTCAGTTTGTCGGCAACCTCTTCTGCAAGCCCCCAATGCTCGACCAATCGCCTTTTGAGGCCCGGATTCGATGTAATGCTTCGTACATCGGTAATAAATTGATCCTGATCAGCATAGGACATCGCCGCCCAATTGTCCCTGCCGATAGTTTTTACAATGGCTGATAAGACTCTGTTTCCCGGCAATTTGGTTTCGCCACCGCGTTCCAGATTGAATTTAGAAAATCGGGGCAGGCTCAGCAGTTTTCGTATTGAACCAAACGTTGCAGTACCATTTTCCATCAAATAATCGATGAGCGCTTGTCGCTGTTCCGGGGAAAGCGGTGCCACTTCACCGGTGTCAGTATGCTCGATTTCCAGATTGTTCACCGCACAGAGCAGACGATATTCCTGGGCCAGCGGATGGTTCCATGCTACGCGGTGCCTGTTTTTTTCGAGTTCACATGGGCCGATACGATGTTTCTGGCTTTTGAGAGGCCGTTGATAGAAAATAGCCTCGCGAATCTCTTTTTTAGCCGATATTGTCAGCAAGTCGGGATAATAGCCTTGCTGGCACTCCCATAATTGCTCAAACTCGTTCTTGTACATTTCTCGGGAAGTATATCTTTGTCGCACGCGAATATCATCGGCGTTCAGTTTCGCGAAGTATTCCCCCAGTGTCCGGGCACCGATGGTTTGAATTTCGGATTCCAATTCGCCAATACCGGTTTTGACTTTACCAAGATCTTTGGCGGCTTTATCGGATTCGTCAGCATCGGCGAGGCGGTTACTTTTGTATCCCCGTCGTTGTGCCAGATGATAGATAGCCCGCCCCAGCTCATGTGGTGTTAGTTGTTCATCAAGTCCCCTCAGGCGTAACTGATAGGGTGAAGTCTGGGCGGTATCGAGCGTTTTTAGAATCTCGTGCCGAGAATCGCTGCCGTTGTCATCTGATGGCGGCAGCATTGAGTGGCGTTGTAAAGTGGCAAAAAGTTTCGCTTTCCTTCTGCTGGTGCGTTCTATTAGTCGGCGATGTGATCGTGCTTCCCGCCGGGCCAGATTTCTCGATTCCCCTCGTGGATCTCGATCCGAGATATTTATACCGGCTTCGAAGACGCGGCAGCCAGCATCGAAGATGCCATTGGGCTTGTTTTTACTATCCAGCATGAGGCATGCCCAGCCGATGGAGTTTGTCCCGATATCCAGCCCCAGTCGATAATTTGCCTTTATCCCCATATTTCCCCTTGCATTATTTTACCGGACCGTGTATACTTTATTTGTATACTTGAGCGGCGGTTGTTTTTCAATCTCCAGTAAAGACAATCGTCATGAAGTTTTCTATTCTGCGGAATAGGCTGGGCCCGTCCAGGCAACTGGGCGGGCATTTTATTGCCTCCAAGTTGTTATAGTATTCCGGTGCAGTAAGATAATATATGCTATATGGTAAATCAATAACCCGATATGATTATTATATCACTTTTTAGGACGATTCATTGTCCGCCACTTCCTCGTTATGAGGCTCGTGGTGGGAGAAAAAGTAGATTGAAATAATCGTCGCAATAATGCCCACTGACACGCCCATGTCGGCGATATTGAAAATCGGCCAGCGTTCCATGTGATAGCCGAGGATACTGATATCAGGGAACTCACAATCAATAAAATCGACCACTTCACCGAAACGGAAACGATCGATAATATTGCCCAAGGCGCCGCCGGCAACAAACGACAACGGTATTGAGATATACATGGTGTGGCGATGTCTAAAGATATAGTAAAGCAGAAAAATGAATATCAAGAGGGCCATGGTCTGATAATAGATCGGGCTGCCGAGATTGATACTGAACGCACCGCCGGGGTTGAAGACGAGCGTCCAGCGAAGGTAATCGCCTATAACCGGCACCGGCTGACCATATTCAAGATTGTCCAGCGCGATCTGTTTGGTGATTTGATCGGCGAGAACCGTTGCGAAAACAATAAGCGGCAGTATCCAGAGTGATTTCTTCAACGGTTGCGGGCCTTTTTCTTTTCCTCTGCTTCCTTGCACTGGATACACAGGCGGGCATGGGGGACCGCGCTCAGTCGCGGGGCGGAGATATTGCCGCCGCAGATGTGGCATTTGCCAAAGGTGCCGTCCTGTATCCGTCGCAGGGCTTCGTCGATATGGTATAACAGCCGGCCGGATTTAGAGGCCAGCATATACTTTTTTTCGCGCTCCTGGGCGTCGGTACCCAGATCGGCCATGTGATAGGTATGCGATGACAACTCGCCGGTTGCTTCGCGCATGGTCTGCGCGGCATCTTCCTTTACCTCGTCGATATTATCGATCAACTCTTTGCGCTTGGCTCTCAGCAGTTTTTCATAGCGCGCCAAATCGGTTTTTCGCACAAACCCTCCTCCCGATCCTCAGACGCGATCGACGGCAATCACGGCCTTTTGGCCATTGATCGACCATTCCGTAGCCTGCGGTGTGCCGTCAACAGCATCGAGCTCCGACTGCTCCAACGAGTCAGCCAGAGTTTCGGTACAGATATGATCGCGGAAACGGCTGACCGCAGCGGCCAGCGGATCATCCGCGAACAGTTTAATGATAATCCGATCGGTAACCTCGAAGCCGGAAGTTTTGCGCATATTCTGAACCTTGTTGACGACCTCGCGCGCAAAGCCTTCGTCTATCAATTCCGGCGACAGCGTGGTCTCCAGAGCAACGGTAACGCCGCCCTCGGCCTCCACGCCATAACCCTCGTGTTCTTCCCTGAGAATCTCAACATCACCATCTTCAAGCGTCGCAGTCTGCCCCTCGACGGCAAGCTCGAACGATTTATCTGCAATAAACGTCTTTATTTCTTCCGATGTCCAGCCGGTTATGGCGGCAGCGGCTTTGTTCACATGTTTGCCGAATTTCGGCCCCAGTTTGGCAAAGACCGGTTTGGTTTTGTATTCCATGAATGCAGAAGCACTGTCGACAAATTCAACACGCTTCACATTCAATTCGCGGAGGATAATATCTTCCACCTCGGAACGGAGTTTCGGCCCGGTATCGGCTACGATCACCAGGCGTGGCAACGGCTGCCGGACTTTGAGGTTTTTGCGTTTCCGGGCGGCCAGGGCCAGCGAGACGATTTTCTTGACCAGGGCCATTTCTTCTTCAAGATGGCTGTCGATCGCGCTGTCCTCACAGGTCGGGAATCGGCTTAAATGAACTGATTCAGGCGAGTTTTCATCGGTATTACCGCGCAACTGACGATACACGAAGTCGCTGAAAAACGGCGCAATCGGCGCCATCAGTTTACATACGCCGACAAGGACTTCGTATAGTCGCAGATAGACGAGATATTTGTCGGGATCATCGCCGGAGCCGTAGAAACGGGAACGATTCAGCCGGATGTACCAGTTCGAGAGATCATCGATAACAAATTCCTGAATCAATCGAGTTGCCCGCGTGAGGTTGTATCCCTCCATCGCTTCGAACACACGGCCAATCAGTGTATTGTAGCGCGACTGCAGCCAGGTATCGATCAGGGTATTGTTGCCGGCCCGATCGCGAAG